>NZ_JACJUZ010000065.1:0-30327 GCF_014299995.1 Sphaerospermopsis sp. LEGE 00249
TGTTGTTTGTACCCGTAACCGGGTTGTGGATGAGTTCAGTAGGTATCGTGGGTTTAGCATTAAACCTGCGGGCTTATGACTTCGTTTCCCAAGAATTACGGGCAGCAGAAGACCCAGAATTTGAAACATTCTATACCAAAAACATTTTGTTGAACGAGGGTATCCGCGCTTGGATGGCTCCTCAAGATCAACCCCACGAACAGTTCGTATTCCCAGAGGAGGTACTACCACGTGGTAACGCTCTCTAATAGATCAGTTATAGCCGGTGGCCGTGACCAAGAATCAAGCGGTTTTGCTTGGTGGTCTGGTAACGCTCGTTTAATCAACCTATCTGGTAAACTGCTGGGCGCTCACGTTGCTCACGCTGGTTTGATTGTATTCTGGGCTGGAGCAATGACACTATTTGAAGTTGCTCACTTTATCCCAGAAAAGCCCATGTATGAACAGGGCTTAATTCTTCTCCCTCACGTTGCCACATTAGGTTGGGGCGTTGGTGCTGGTGGTGAAGTTATCGACACTTTCCCCTACTTTGTTGTAGGTGTACTGCACCTAATTTCTTCCGCTGTTCTCGGTTTTGGCGGTATCTACCACGCTGTACGTGGTCCTGAAACCTTAGAAGAATATTCTTCTTTCTTTGGTTATGACTGGAAAGACAAGAACAAGATGACCAACATCATCGGCTTCCACCTGATCATCTTAGGATGCGGTGCGTTGCTGTTGGTACTGAAGGCTATGTTCTTCGGTGGTGTCTATGACACCTGGGCTCCCGGTGGTGGTGACGTGCGTGTAATCACTAACCCCACCCTCAACCCTGCTATCATCTTTGGTTATCTCATTAAAGCTCCCTTTGGTGGCGAAGGCTGGATTATCAGCGTTGATAACATGGAAGATGTTATCGGCGGTCACATCTGGATTGCTTTAATTTGTATTTCCGGTGGTATTTGGCACATCTTCACCAAGCCTTTTGCTTGGGCGCGTCGTGCTTTTATCTGGTCTGGTGAAGCTTACCTATCCTACAGCTTAGGTGCTTTGTCCATGATGGGCTTTATCGCTTCCGTCATGGTTTGGTATAACAACACCGTTTACCCCAGCGAATTCTTTGGTCCTACTGGTCCTGAAGCTTCTCAAGCACAAGCTTTAACCTTCTTGATTCGTGACCAACGCTTAGGTGCTAACGTTGGTTCTGCTCAAGGTCCTACCGGTCTTGGTAAATACTTGATGCGTTCTCCTACCGGTGAAATCATCTTCGGTGGTGAAACCATGCGTTTCTGGGATTTCCGTGGTCCTTGGTTAGAGCCTCTCCGTGGTCCTAACGGTCTTGACTTAGAAAAAATCAAGAATGATATTCAGCCTTGGCAAGCTCGTCGTGCTGCTGAATACATGACTCACGCTCCTCTGGGTTCTTTGAACTCTGTAGGTGGTGTGGCTACTGAAATCAACTCCTTCAACTATGTATCTCCTCGTGCATGGTTGGCTACTTCTCACTTCGTCTTAGGTTTCTTCTTCCTTATCGGTCACTTGTGGCACGCAGGACGCGCTCGTGCTGCTGCTGGTGGTTTTGAGAGAGGTATTGACCGTGAGAACGAACCAGCTTACTACATGAAGGATCTTGACTAGGTTTTTCTAGTTTTCTTTCATCACTGACAATCAATTAATTTTCTTGCTCTTGCTGTCAAGCGAGAGCTTTTTTTCGTCTGTTTGAAAATTATACACATTAAAATTTAAATTAAAATTTGTTACGTCTTTTATGCTGTGCTTGATATAGCTGTACACAAGACGGTTAGGACATAAACTAAATCTCAAACTTAGACAATCAAAGGCTTTTAACACTATGAATACTCACCTGCTATAGTTTATGTCCTAATCTTGATGGTTATAGCTATAGTGTTATGTGTAAATTTTTTTTCATAAATAAACAATTATTTATACATTGCTGATAATATACACTATTACAAATAAATTCTGTGAGTAGTGAAATCATGAATAAGTTAGGGTTTGGCACATCTGTACTGACAGTAACAGCCAGTTTAGTGATGGGTACATCAATAAATCAAGTAGTGATGGCTAAAGAAGTGATTGCAGAATCAACAACTCAGCCAGCAGTTACAAATGACGTGATTGCTACATCAATAACACCAGAAACAAGTGAGACTCGTCCTCAACCTGGTACTTTTTCTTACGATGCTGTAGATTTACTTGCCAAAAGACCATTAGATTTAAACAAGTTCTGCAAAGATTACCCTTTAAATTCTCGCTGCGCTAATCGTCCTGATCCATCAACACAACCGTTACAAGAAGCTAAACCTACTGAGGAAACTAGTAAAACTCCTGCAAAAACCAGCGGTTGGGCAATCACCCCTGAAATTAGTACACTAGGTGTTGGTGCAACAGTCACCAAATCTGTAACACCTAATATCAATGCTAAACTTGGAATTACTGGTTTAGGTATCAGCGCAGATATTGAAGAATCTGATATCAGTTATGATGCTAAACTTAACTTATTCAATGTTTCTACTTTAGTTGACTACCATCCTTGGCAAAAGTCCGGTTTTCGTTTGACTGGAGGTCTGGTGTTTCAAGACAATAATATCGAAGGAACTGGTAAAGCCACCAATGGTGGTACAACAATTAACATAAATGGAATAGACTATGTCATCGGTTCTGGTGACACAGTAAAAGCCAAGATTTCCCTACCTAATAGCGTAGCACCATATCTAGGTATTGGTTGGGGTAATGCTGTGAAATCTGGTAACCGCTGGGGTTTCTCCGCTAATTTGGGTGTGATGTTTGCTGGCTCACCAAAAGTAGAGTTAACAGCACCTGGTTATATTCCCGCAGGTGATGTAGAGGCAGAAAGGAAACAATTGGAAGACGATTTGGACTGGTTGAGCATTTATCCTGTTCTTTCTCTAGGTCTATCTTACCAATTTTAGATGAAAATTTGCAGGTTTGATTCAGGGCTAACAGCTAGTTACTGTTTTACTAACTCCTGTTAACCCTTTCCCCCTGCTCTTTACCAAAAAGTATGACTTTGATTGTGAACAGTATTTTAGAATCCAAAAAACCTGAGAACATTAAAGATAAGACCCAAAGGACCTGCTACAGTACCTACTGTATCACCAGCCTTGGCAACACCAGAACGGTTGACTACCACAACATCATTATTACGAAGTATGGGATTGGTTTCTTCGTTAATGCCTTTGGAGAAATCTATTTTTACTAACCGTTTAGTAACAGTACCATTGGGATTGAGACGAATCAAATCTACAGCACCACTACTAGCCCTAGCATCATTAAAGCCACCAGCAGCCAGTAAAGCCTGATTTAAAGAGCTATTCGGCTGTAAATTTGTTAATCCAGGTTTTTTCACTTCTCCGACTACCCCTACTTGAATAGTTGACGGTGATAAAGTAGTAGTAGCTAATTGTATTGCTTCCGCTGGATTAATCTCAGTGGCTGTGGGAACAACAATTGTATCTCCATCTTGCAACACCACATCTTGATTTAGATCCCCAGTTTGCAATAATTCCCAGAGATTGAGATTTAATGTTTGTTCTGAGCCAATTCTAGTAGGACGGCGGATTTTAATACTCCGCACATCCGCTTGTGATGTAATTCCTCCAGCTAGTTGAATTGCTCGCATGACAGTTGGTAAGCCTGTTCCTGGCGCTCCACCATCATTTCCACCACCACCACCTGGTGTTACTAAATAAGAACCGGGACGGTACACTTGACCTGTAATAGCTACTGTGCGGGGTGCAGTTTGACTAGCCGCATAATTGGCTGCAAATAAATTCCGAGCTTCAGCAACGTTGAAATCTGTGGCGGTGGGTACAACTATGGTGTCTCCATCCCGTAAGGTGATATCTTGGGGTATTCTGCCTGTTTGGGTGATTTCTTTGAGGTTGAGAGCAATAACCTGTTCACCAGAACGTCCGACCTTACGGCGTAATTGTACTTTAGTCACATCTGCTGCTAATGTTACCCCTTGGGCTGTGCTAAGTGCTGCTAATATTGTGGGATATTGTAAACCGGGATTATCGCCGCCGCTGCCCTGTAAACTGAGAGTGTAAGCGCCTGGTCGTGTTACCTCTCCAGCTACAAAAATGTTAATGGGACGAGGTGATAATAAATTAACTGAAATTAGCGGACGTTTGAGAAAGCGAGCATATCTTCTAGATATTTCGTCTGCTGCCTGTTCCGTTGTTAATCCGAGAACGGATATACTACCAATTAGAGGTAGGTTAATTGAACCACCAGGGGGTACTTGATATTCACCCGTATATTCAGGTACTTCAAATATGTTGACACGAATGCGATCGCCTCCACCTAATAAGTAGTCTGTAGATATGCTGGATGTTTGTGATGCTGTTCTTTGTTGCGCTAGGCTGACGGATGGTAAAGCAAGATTGACACTCGTTAACAAAACTACAGCTGTAGTTGAATGGGTTAAAAATTTCCACAAATGTATATTAAGCATATTTACTGGAGAATTTGAGACTACCATCTGTAAATTTCTAAACATTTTTAAGGTTGACTATAGTTAATTATTCAAGTTCCCTATCATTCTTATTTTCCTAATTAACTATGGTTTTCAGGATATAATCTGATCCTGTATTCTGAATTTTTAGTTAACTTAATTTAAATTAAAACTCGGACAGATCATCTAATTGTTAACGATTACAGCAAGTTTTTTCAAATTCGTCAATAGTGAAGAATCATATTTTATAGGATTTAGGGAATAGAAGAAATTTTATTACAAGTTATTACCAGTAATTAGCCTTACATGATTTAAGTTACTTTTCAGTTATAAAAGCAAGTGTTTACACAATGTAGGGATAAGCATTTAGGAAACAGAAGAAGTTCCTGAATCTAGTACAGACGTTCCGTAGGAACGCCTGTACTGAATCCTGAATTATTACTGATTTTGTTTTTGGATCTGTTGGATAAAGAACTCTTCTAAAGATTGACGAGTTAAGTTCATAGTCATAATTTTACCACCCATTAATCGGAGACTGGCTAGAAAATCATAGTAATCTGCTTGTAAAATACCGTGCCAACTACCATCAGGTTCAAATTGCAAATCAAGTATTCTTTTATTCAGAACTTCTCTATCGCCTCCTTGACCTTTGACATGATAGGTATTCTCTGTACCTAAAAGTTCATTTAGAGAACCAGCACAAATTAATTCTCCTTTAGCCAAGATGGCAATGCGATCGCAAATTTGTTCTACTTCACTCAAAACATGACTGTTGAAAAATATTGTCTTTCCAGCTTTTTTGAGTGAGAGAATAATTTCTCGCATTTGGTAACGTCCCAAGGGATCAAGTCCAGACATAGGCTCATCTAAAAATACCAATTCTGGATTATTAACTAATGCCTGAGCCATACCAACTCGTTGAAGCATTCCTTTAGAATAACGTCGCATTATCTTTTTACGAGCATCAGTTTGTGACAAACCGACTAATTCTAACAGTTCGGGAATGCGTTGACGTTGCACCTTTTGAGGTATTTGGAATAAACCAGCAGCTAATTCCAAAAATTCCCAGCCGGTGAGATAGTCGTATAAATAGGGATTTTCTGGTAAGTAACCAATACGCTGTTTCACCGAGCGATCGCCAAGTGGCTTACCTAATAATAATCCCCTGCCAGCAGAAGGGCGGATAATTCCCAATAAAAGTTTTAACAGAGTGGTTTTACCCGCACCATTAGGACCCAATAACCCAAAGGTTTCCCCTGGGTAAACTTGTAAAGAACAACTTTTCAAAGATACGACTTTTTGATTCAGCCAAAAACCCGTGCGATAAACTTTTCGCAACTCAGAAGTCAGAACTACTGGAGGCTGATCTACAGGATTCAGTTGAGGAGCGGATGTGTCTGCAACAGAATTCATCGTGTTTCAATTACCAATTACCGACTGGGTGCGATTGATTACAAGTTAGAAATTAGCACAATACATGACTATATTGTTGTGTCAATTATCGCCAAGAGAATAGCTTTCTTACACTACCATCAGTAACTTATAGCACACCTTTGGAACTAGGAATAGTCTCAGCACGACGAGGATCGATTTCTACTGCCATCCGCATCGCTCTGGCAAAGGCTTTAAAAGTTGCTTCAATAATATGATGGGAATTAATACCATCAAGTTGGCGAATATGCAAGGTCATTTGACTATGATTCACCAATGCCACAAAAAATTCCCGTACCAGTTGGGTGTCATAAGTTCCCACTCGTTGAGTAGGAATATTTAGACCATAACTGAGATGAGGTCTGCCAGAAAAGTCTAAAGCTACCTGAATCAAAGCTTCATCTAGGGGTGCAAGGAAATTACCAAAGCGGACAATGCCTTTTTTATTACCTAGTGCTTGATGTAAAGCTTGACCCAAAGTAATCCCCACATCTTCATTAGTGTGGTGATCATCAATTTCCCAGTCACCTTTAGCTTGAATATCCAAATCAAATAAACCATGAGAGGCGATTTGATGGATCATGTGATCTAAGAAAGGAATGCCAGTATTAGCGTTACAGATGCCCGTACCATCAATGTTTATGGTTACTATTACATCCGTTTCCCCAGTAGTACGTTTAACTGTAGCAATGCGGTTAGTAGTCATTAGTCATTAGTTATTAGTTATTAGTTATTAGTTATTAGTTATTATTTATTAGTTATTAGTCATTGGTCATTAGTTGTTTTTCCCAATCACCAATCACCAATCACCAATCACCAATCACCAATCACCTATTACATTCCCATCATTTCATATCCTGCATCTACATACAGGATTTGCCCAGTAATACCGCTGGCTAAATCACTACAGAGGAAAGCTGCTGTATTGCCTACTTCTAATTGTGTAACGGTGCGACGCAAGGGTGCAACTGCCTCAACGTGATGAATCATATCTAAAATACCGCCTACTGCTGAAGATGCCAAAGTGCGGATGGGTCCTGCGGAAATACCATTAACGCGAATATTTTGGGAACCTAGTTCTGCTGCTAAGTAACGAACACTGGCTTCTAATCCAGCTTTGGCTACACCCATGATGTTATAATTAGGGATAGCTCGGACTGCACCTAAATAGGAGAGAGTAACAATACTACCGCCTTCAGTCATCAAGGGTTTGGCAGCACCGCTTAACTGAATCAGTGAATAAGTGCTAACTTCCAAAGCTTTATTAAAACCGGAACGGGAAGTTTGACTAAAATCTCCGCTTAAATCTTCTTTGTTAGCAAAAGCGAGACAGTGAATGAGGATGTCTAATTTACCCCATTGATCACGGACAGTTTCAAAAGTGGCTTGAATTTGTTCCTCGTTTTCAACGTTACAGGGAAGGAATAAGCTAGGTTGGAGAGGTTCGACTAATTCTGAGACTTTTTTCTCGAATTTGCCTTTTTCATCTGGCAAATAGGTAATACCCAGGTTAGCACCAGCTTGGTGTAGTTGTTGAGCAATACCCCAGGCAATGGAGCGATTATTGGCAATACCCGTGACTAAGGCGTTTTTACCGGACAGATTCAGCATATCAATAGTCAATGTGATCAATCATTAGGAGTATAGATAACCATACTAGAATCTGACCCTATTTTTACTTAGTTAGGTAGGGGATTTTCAGAATTATCATTCGTTTGGGTGTTGCCAGCAACAAAATTTATGATAAAGCAGATTGCAGATCAATGAGGTACAGCATCTAAATTGAAACATAGACAGAAAGAGAGTTTTACTTCTGACTCCTGAACGGTAGTTTCTTCACTTGGGGAGACCCCAAGACAGCACTGCCTCATCCTGACTCCTGCTGTAATTGTTTAAGAACTTATAAAGATATGGCAAATTTTTCTGCAAAAAAACCTCTTTAGTTCAGTTTGAGAAACTACTGATCTACCATTTCTAACTAAAAATAACAAAAATTGGGTATCATGATCAACAAATAAAGATAAAATGAGAAATTTGAGTATAGTAAAAAACAGAAAGGTTGACGGTGCTTTATTGAATTTTCAGGTGTATTCTTAGGTAATCAGTTTTTGTTTTTCCGGCATTGGGTAGGGGAAGGGAGATGATCGTGACACAAGATAAAGCCCTAGCAAATGTTTTTCGTCAGATGGCAACTGGAGCATTTCCGCCAGTTGTGGAGACGTTTGAACGCAACAAAACGATCTTTTTTCCCGGCGATCCCGCCGAACGAGTTTATTTTCTTCTCAAGGGTGCTGTGAAACTTTCCAGGGTATATGAAGCAGGAGAAGAAATAACGGTAGCACTGCTGCGGGAAAATAGTGTTTTTGGTGTGTTGTCATTGCTAACGGGTAATAAGTCAGATAGGTTCTATCATGCAGTTGCCTTTACGGCGGTAGAATTACTTTCTGCCCCAATTGAACAAGTAGAGCAAGCACTCAAGGAAAATCCAGAATTATCAATGTTAATGCTGCGGGGACTATCTTCGCGGATTCTGCAAACAGAGATGATGATTGAAACACTTGCTCACCGAGATATGGGTTCTCGGTTGATCAGTTTTTTGTTAATTCTCTGTCGGGATTTTGGTGTCCCCTGTGCAGATGGCATTACCATTGATTTAAAGCTATCCCATCAGGCGATCGCTGAAGCAATTGGTTCTACTCGTGTTACTGTCACCAGATTGCTTGGAGATTTACGCGAGAAAAAAATGATCTCCATCCACAAGAAAAAGATTACTGTGCATAAACCTGTCACATTAAGTAAGCAATTTACTTAAAATCTGTTGGGGAGAAAGTTGGTACAAGTTGTATTGAAGTTGTGTTTTGAAAAAAAATACCCGCAATCGGAGGAAATTTAAAAATTGACTAAATTCTGCTTTTGCCAATCTTCTTTCCCCCACAGACAATGGTTGAAAGTAGTAGGCTGTATCTGGAAGCATTTCTGGCGGTAGTTGAAGATGGCCACCGGGTACATCCTGATAGCAGCAATTTTAATTCTGGGGGGCGTGATTGCCACTGTGGGCGATCGCATTGGCACTAAGGTGGGCAAGGCACGCCTCTCTTTATTTAATTTGCGTCCTAAAAATACAGCCGTATTAGTAACGATTTTTACGGGTGGTGTAATATCGGCATCGACTTTAGCAATTTTATTTGCTGCTGATGAAGGTTTGCGGAAAGGAGTGTTTGAGTTAGAGGATATTCAAAAAGACCTAAGAAACAAGCGAGAACAATTAAAAATTGCGGAAACCCAAAAAACTGAGGTAGAAAATCAGTTAATTCAAGCTAGGAAAGAACAAGCTCAAGCACAGCAAGATTTACAAAACATTAATCAGTCTCTAAAAGCGGCAAATGCCAAACAACAGATCACCCAATCTCAACTCAACCGCACTATTAGCCAACAAGCCAAAACTCAAGCGCAACTGCAAGGCACTCAAAGCCGACTGGGTGAAGTAGTGATTCAGTATAGACAAGCTATAAATGAACTAGACAACCTTTATCAACAGCGTCAAGCATTGCAGACAGCAGTGGAAGAGTTGAGGGCAGAACGTCAGCGACTGTATGCTGAAGCTAAAAAAGCCATTGACGAAGCTAAGACAGCTATCGAAAAACGGGATTTAGAACTTGCTAATCGGCAAGAAATGATTAAACAGCGAGATCAAAAAATCGCTCATTTAGATAAACTTATTCAAAATCGCAACTTAGAAATTAAAAAACGAGAACAAGTAATTGCTACTAGAGAAGCTCGGCTCAAAGAATTAGAAAATCAGCAACAATATTTAGAACAGGAAGTAGCAAGGCTAGAAAAATATTACCAGTCTTATCGTGACCTGCGTTTGGGTAAATTGGCCTTAGTTCGTGGTCAAGTTTTGGCTGCTGATGTAGTTCGTGTCGATAAACCTACTGCTGCTGGTGAAGTAGTAGTCCAAATTTTGCAAGAAGCTAACCGCAATGCCAACATCCAATTAAGTGAACCAGGAACAAATCCGGGAAATGCAGAATTATTGCGTGTTACCCAAGAGAGAGTTGAACAACTTATCAAACAAATTAAAGATGGTAGAGAATATGTAGTGCGAATTTTTTCGGCGGGTAATTATGTCAGAGGAGAAAAACAGATAGAATTTTTTGCTGATGCCATGCCAAATCAACTGGTATTCTCCGCAGGTGAGGTTCTAGCTACAACCTCTGCTGATATGAAAACTATGACATCATATCAATTAAGGCAACGTTTAGACTTGCTGATTTCTGCTTCTCAATTTCGCGCCCGCAATGCTGGTATTGTGGAAGCAGTACAGGTAGATGGAACTTTTTTGCGCTTTTTCTCGCAATTGCAACAATCTGAACAACCTTTAGAAATTAAATCTGTAGCTGCTGAGAATACCTATACGGCAGGACCATTGAGAATCAAACTTGTAGCACTTTTCAATGGACAAATTATTTTTAGCACATGATTGGGGACTGGTGACTGGTGACTGGTGACTGGTGACTGGTGACTGGTGACTGGTGACTGGTGACTGGTGACTGGTGACTGGGAATAATATCAACCATTCCCAATTCCCAATTCCCAATTCCCAATTCCCAATTCCCCATTCCCAATTCCCAATTCCCAATTCCCAATTCCCCATTCCCCACTTCCCTATTCCCTGTTCCCTATGACTAATACACAACCTGCAATTTTAGGCTTTGATCCTGGTCGAGATAAATGTGGTGTAGCTGTGATGGGGTTGGATCGGCAGTTGTATTTTCATCAAGTTGTACCTGCGGTTGAGGCGATCGCACAAATTTCTTCACTACGGCAAAAATACCCTGTTTCTTTAATTGTCATGGGGGATCAAACCACGGCGAAAAAGTGGAAACAGCAACTGAATCAGGAATTAATTCCCTCTGTAAATATTGTGTTAGTGGATGAGCGTTATACAACTCTAGAAGCACGCGATCGCTATTGGCAGATGTTCCCACCTACAGGACTCACCAAACTTTTACCAAAAGGTTTGCGACAGCCACCACGACCAATAGATGATATTGTAGCCATCCTGTTAATTGAACGCTACCTTAACCGCTTAACTTCCAGCAGTTCTACTGATAACTGACTCCTGACTCTTGACTCCTTCTATTTACAATTCAGCCCGAATAGTAAAAGCATAATCGCCTCCTGGTTCTAATTGGTAATCTTGTTTTTCCAAAAAGCGGCCGAGAGGTTCTTTAATTAAAGCGCGACCCTGGGAAGGTTTGACAGATAGTTCTCCCCGACGGAAATGCCATTGAAAATGCCATTCAAAATCGCCGGCGCTGACATCACCTTCAAGAAAGCCATGTTGCCAAGATTGACGGGTGATTCTGACATGGGCGGTAGTTTCTGGTAGACGTTTAGCACTCACTATGCTGGGTGTCCGATGAGGGATAAAAGCGAACCATGTAGGTTACTTAATTTTTATGTACCAAAAATCTCTGAAATTGACAAATTGGGAATTGGGAATGGGGAATTGGGAATTGGGAATTGGGAATGGGTAATGGGGAATTGGGAATTGGGTAATGGTTAATATTATTCCCAATCACCAGTCACCAATCACCAGTCACCAGTCACCAGTCACCAGTCACCAGTCACCAGTCACCAGCGCCAACAGACATGATATCTATTCAAAAATAATTTAAAAAATCATACAGCGATGCCCGCTGAAATAAGGCATCGCGGATTTTAGATTTGCGATTGATCTCTAATCCAAAATCTAAAATCCTTAATCGTTGTTAACGATTTGTAGCCGCAGCTTCTCGCGCAGCAGCTGCTTGATCAGGGTGTATACCCAAGCGTGTCAGGTTAATTCTACCTTTATTGTCAATTTCGCGCACTTTGACAATCACTTCATCACCAACGGCTACTTCATCTTCCACTTTACCAACACGATAGTCAGCAAGTTGAGAAATGTGAATCATGCCTTCTTTTCCGGGCAAAAATTCCACAAATGCACCAATAGGTATAATCCGTGTCACACGACCTATGTAAACATCCCCTTCATTGAGTTTACGAGTCATGCCTTGAATGATGCTCTTTGCTCTCTTTGCTCTGCCTTCATCGACTGCGGAAATGGTGACTGTACCATTATCTTCAATGTCGATTTTTGCACCAGTTTCTTCGGTAATTCCTTTGATGGTTTTACCACCGGGTCCAATGACCAGACCAATCATTTCTGGATCAATCTTTATCGTCAATAGACGTGGGGCAAAGGGTGAGGTTTCGGTGCGTGGTGTGTCTATGGTCTGGAGCATTTTCTCCAAAATATGTAACCGGGCTGCTTTAGCTTGCTCAACAGCTTGTTTGATCACGTCCAACGACAAACCGGATATTTTCATATCCATTTGTAAGGCGGTGATGCCTGTATCAGTACCCGCAACTTTGAAGTCCATGTCCCCTAAGAAGTCTTCAATGCCTTGAATATCGGTGAGAACGCGCACTTCGTCGCCTTCTTTAATCAAGCCCATTGCTGCACCGGTGACAGGTTTGATAATAGGTACACCCGCATCCATAAGGGCAAGGGTAGAACCACAGACAGAACCCATTGAGGTAGAACCGTTGGAAGAAAGCACTTCTGATACTACGCGGATGACGTAGGGGAATTGTTCTTTAGGCGGTAGTACGGGTAAAATCGCTCTTTCGGCTAAAGCACCATGACCTATTTCTCGTCTTCCTGGCGCACGCATGGGTTTGGTTTCACCGACGGAGAAGGGTGGGAAATTGTAATGATGCAGGTAACGTTTAGATTGATCTATTTGCAGATCATCATTGAGATTTTGAGCATCTCCTGGTGTACCCAGGGTACAAGCAGATAACACCTGAGTTAGTCCCCGGTTAAATAATCCACTGCCATGTACACGACGGGGTAAAACTCCGACTTGGCAAGATATAGGACGGACTTCATCTAATTTACGACCATCAACGCGCACGTTATCCTCAACGATTTGACGGCGCATAAAATATTTGGTGATATCCTTAAAGGTATTACCAAGGGCTTTGCTATCGGCTGTAGCAGCTACACGAATGGGATCTTCTGCGGGTAAGGCTTCTATTTCCGCTTTGATTTCATCCTTAACTGCATCTAAAGCTGTATCACGCTCGTTTTTGGTTAACTCAAATTGAGCCAAGATTTTTTTAATTTCTGCACTGGCGCGATCGCGGATATAGTTTTCTAATGTTTGATCTACTTCCGGTGGCTCTTCTTGGACGAGTTTTAAACCCAGTTCTTCAACTAAATCTAGCTGTGCTTGGATTAAATCCCGCACTGCTTCGTAACCAAAATCAATGGCCTCGATGATATCTCGCTCTGGTAACTGATTTGCTCCGGCTTCCACCATGATCACACCATCAGGTGAACCAGCAACTACTAAATCCAAATCACCCGCTTCAATTTCCGCATAGGTGGGGTTAATAATGAAATCATCACCTACTAAACCTACCCGCACTGCTGCCATTGGTCCATTAAAAGGAATTTGGGCAATAAGAGTAGCGATAGAAGCGCCAGTTACAGCTAACACATCTGGCGGTACTTGTTCATCCATTGACAGGGTGAAAGCAATAATTTGCAAATCATCCCGTAACCATGAAGGAAACAAAGGACGCAAAGGACGGTCAATCAGACGGCTAGTTAAAATCGCTTTTTCAGGTGGACGACCTTCACGGCGCATGATACCACCAGGGATTCTTCCTGCTGCATACAGTCTTTCTTCATAATCTACCGTCAGGGGAAGAAAATCAACGCCTTCTCTGGCTTCTGACCTTGTAGCTGTCACTAAAACAGCAGTATCCCCCGATTCTATCAACACCGACCCACCCGCTTGGGGGGCTAACAGTCCTACCTTCAGTCGAATATCCCGTCCATCAAAGGATATTGACTTCTCAAATTCTGCCATTCAGTTTTTTTTCCTTCTATGCACGCTATTCTCTCTCTGTGGCAATCCTAACATTTATGCTATATAGACGGCTTCTTTTAGATATATTAGTTTCATAGACTAGATTCAAAGGGCAGGTGACTGGGGACTGGGGACTGGGGACTGGGGACCTCACAGGGGTAGGTTTTTAATATTATCTGTTGAGGCAGGACCTGGAAGACAAGGAGGTATTGTAGACAAGGAAGATTTTATACAAAACAAGGTCTGTTTAGCCTCAGTTTTTGTTACCAATTGTACATTCTTGTTACGTATTTCCTCCCTTGTCACCTTGTCTGCTTTGTCCTCCAAGTCTTGCCCTCACGACAATGTAAAATACCTACCCTTGTGAGGGACTGGGGACAGGTGACAGGTGACAGTAAGAAAAAATAGGAGTTAAGGAGTTACATTGAATTGTTGAATAGTCCGATATAAATTCTCAAATATAATTTTTTTTTACATAGCAGTATGCACTTGCATGAAATATAAAATTTACACAAAAAATCATACAATACAATACTTCAAGTCTGTTCCCTGTTCCCTGTTCCCTGTTTCCTATTCCCTATTATTTCCGTACAACAATTAGCATCTGAGAAATATGGCAATTCTACACGGTATTTGGTTAAATAAAGAACAAAATTATACTGATAATTGTTTATTTATTTGGGGAGAAACTTGGCGAAGTTCCCAGATTAATCTGGAATCTATTACCGCCGATGAAATACCACTTAATCCCTTGGCAATGACACCAACGGATTTGAGGGAATGGTTAGCAGTAAATAATTTAGAAATTCCTAATTATATTCCACATATTCAAAATATTCAAAATATTCAAAATATTCAAACATCTCCAGTTGCTGTTAATCCAATCAAAGGACGTAAAACAGCACATAAAACAGAAAAGACTTTACCAACATACTCACCAATTATTGCTTTACCAACTAATTTTATAGAAACAGAATCTGCTATTTCTCCCATAAATTCTGCTAGTTTAGAGATTGAGAAAAATTCACAAAAATACTTACAACCTTGGAAAATTGAAGGTTTTTGTCTCCCACCCAGTGCTGCCATTAAATTTCTCTCAAATTTACCCTTGAGTTCAACAGATAATAAAGATGCTTTTTTAGGTGGAGATTTGCGTTTTTGGTTACAAATGGCGCGATGGAGTTTAGATTTAATTGCCCGTTGTAAGTTTTTACCGAATATTATAGAAAATCCAGATAATTCTCTAGTTGGTAAATGGCAGGTACTTTTAGATAGTGCTATAGATGCTACTCGTTTAGAAAAATTTGCGGCGAAAATGCCGTTAGTTTGTCGTACTTATCAACCAGATAGAGAAGATTTTAGCAGTAAATTAGCCGTTGCTTTACCTGGAGAACCGCAAGGATTAATTTTGGCATTTCTCAATAATATCATAGATGCCCAAATTCGAGAAATGGTTGGTTCTCAATCTCCCATTGATAATAGATTAATGATGTCCTTACCATCTGCGGTACAGCAGTGGTTACAGTCCTTAACGAGTGCATCAAATCAAGGATTAAATCAAATTAATGCTGATGCAATGGGAGTAGAAAGATTAGAATCATCCCTAAAAGCATGGACTTTACCTTTACAATATCAATTAACAGGAAAAGCTGCATTTAGAACTTGTTTTCAACTCCATCCCCCAGCAGCAGAAACAACAGATTGGAAGTTAGCTTATTTTCTCCAAGCAGCGGATGATTCAGAATTTTTAATAGATGCTAATACTATTTGGAGTCATCCAGTAAAAACATTAGTTTATCAACATCGTCAAATTGAACAACCACAGGAAACATTTTTGCGGGGTTTGGGTTTAGCTTCTCGATTATATCCCGTGATTGCGCCTAGTTTAGAAACAGAATCTCCTGAATTTTGTCACCTCACTCCTATGCAAGCTTATGAATTTATTAAAACTGTAACTTGGAGATTAGAAGATAGCGGTTTAGGGGTAATTTTACCACCAAGTTTAGCAAATCGTGAAGGTTGGGCTAATCGTTTAGGTTTGAAAATTAATGCTGAACCTCCCAAGCAAAAATCAGGACGTTTGGGGTTACAAAGTTTGTTAAACTTTCAATGGCAATTAGCAATTGGTGGACAGACAATTTCTAAAGCTGAGTTTGATAAACTGGTAGCTTTAAATAGTCCTTTAGTAGAAATTAACGGTGAATGGGTAGAACTAAGAAACCAAGATATTAAAACTGCCCAAAACTTTTTTACATCTCGTAAAGAACAATTATCTTTATCTTTAGAAGATGCTTTAAGAATTAGTACCGGTGATACTCAAGTGATTGAAAAATTACCTGTTGTGAGTTTTGATGCTTCCGGCGCATTGCAAGAATTAGTAGGGACTTTAACTAATAATCAAGATATTCAACCTTTACCAACACCTGACAATTTTCAAGGTAAATTACGACCTTATCAAGAACGGGGTGCAGCTTGGTTAGCATTTTTAGAAAGATGGGGTTTAGGTGCTTGTTTAGCGGATGATATGGGACTAGGAAAATCGGTACAATTTATTGTTTTTCTCCTGCATCTCAAAGAACAAGACGCATTAGAAAACCCGACGCTTTTAGTATGTCCCACTTCGGTTTTAGGAAATTGGGCAAAAGAAGTTAAAAAATTTGCCCCTAAATTGAAAGTTTTAGAATATCATGGTGATAAACGCCCGAAAGGTAAAAGTTTTACGGCAATAGTAAATAAATACGATTTAGTAATTACTAGCTATTCATTGGTACAGCGAGATATTAATTTATTAAAAACCATGAATTGGCAAATAGTTGTTTTAGATGAAGCCCAAAATATCAAAAATGCTGATTCTAAACAATCTCAAGCTGTGCGAAAATTGGACACTACATTTAGAATTGCTTTAACCGGAACACCTGTAGAAAATAGATTGCAGGAATTATGGTCTATTTTAGATTTTCTCAATCCTGGTTATTTGGGTAATAAACAATTTTTCCAAAGACGTTTTGCCATGCCTATTGAAAAGTATGGTGATACTGCTTCTTTAGGACAATTGCGGTCTTTAGTACAACCTTTTATTTTACGACGTTTGAAAACTGATAAATCAATTATTCAAGACTTGCCAGAAAAGCAAGAAATGACTGTATTTTGTGGTTTAACTGCGGAACAAGGACAACTATATCAACAGTTAGTAGATGAATCTTTAGTGGAAATTGAATCAGCAGCAGGTTTACAACGTCGGGGTATGATTTTAGGTTTGTTGGTGAAACTCAAACAAATTTGTAATCATCCAGCACAATTTTTAAAAGAGTCAAATTTAGCAAAACATCATTCTGCAAAATTACAACGTCTAGAAGAAATGTTAGAAGAAGTTGTGGCAGAAGAAAACCGGGCTTTAATTTTTACTCAGTTTGCCGAATGGGGTAAATTATTAAAACCCTATTTAGAAAAACGTTTAGGCAGAGAAATTTTCTTTTTATATGGTAGCACCAGTAAAAAACAACGGGAAGAAATGATTGATCGTTTTCAACATGACCCCCAAGGACCACCAATTATGATTTTGTCTTTAAAAGCTGGTGGTGTGGGTTTAAATTTAACCAGGGCAAATCATGTATTTCATTTTGATAGATGGTGGAATCCTGCGGTGGAAAATCAAGCTACAGATCGAGTTTTTAGAATTGGACAAACTAAGAATGTACAGGTTCATAAATTTGTGTGTACTGGAACTTTAGAAGAGAAAATTAATGAGATGATTGAAAGTAAGAAACAATTAGCAGAACAGGTGGTTGGTGCTGGTGAAGAATGGTTAACAGAACTTGATACAGATCAATTACGTGATTTATTATTATTGGACAGAAATGCGATAATTGATGAAGATGAGGAATAGGAGTTGTAGGGGCAAACCCCCCGTGGTTGCCCCTACAGGAGTCAGTTATGTACCTGAAAGATTGAAGGACAAAGAATAAAAAGAAACAGATGTAGAGGCCAAAAGTTAAAGCAGAATGTTTAAGGTTGTTAGTAACCTTAAAGTTAAACCCTGCCAAAATGCAATTAATATCAGGTTTCATTGACACATACTTGAGATTAAATAAAATAGAAAAAGAGAAATTTCAAACAGAACTAGGTACATTAATAACAGAGGAAAAGGAGGAAGTTATGCAAATTGTTACCAGTTGGATGGAAGAAGGAATTGAAAGAGGCATTGAAAGAGAAAAAAATTTAATCATCCGTCAAATTAATAGAAAATTGGGACAAATTAATCTAGAGTTAGAAACCAAAATTAGAAGTTTAAACATAGAAATTATGGAATCTTTGGGAGAGGCAATATTTGATTTAGAGACAGTGGCAGATTTGCAACAGTGGTTAGATAATCTTTAATCTCAGGACTTACGCAAAACCAGGGTGAGCGTGTCTCAAACTCTATTGACAGGGGAATTACAGAGACTAACATTGTTCTGGTAAAATCGGGGCAACAATCCGTTGATTTCCTTCCCAGTTATAGATATGTACCTCAGCACAAGATTGAACTCGCTCTAAGTTCAATGTCCAGTAAAATGTTTTTCCTAAAATTGCTAATGTGCGTAAACCTTCTGGTGCTTCATGCAGTTTTGTTTCATCATCAACATATTTATCTAGTTGTTGGGGAGGAATACCTGTGCGGACAATGACAATTTCATTCTTCATATTTTTTGATTTTTTTTTTTGATTTTTTTTTTTGATTTTTTTGATTTAAAATTTATAAATCATGGAAATATTCAAAAGCTTCTTTAATTAATGACAATTTATTTTCAGGACATTGATAAACTCTTGGTTTTCCTTCAGAACTACGTTTAGATGGTTTAAGTGGAAGTCCTAACTGTTCTTTTGCATGAGCAATCCAACAGGTTTTTACTGTTACCTGATGTTTATTTTTAATGTAATCCTGGATTTGTTTATAAGTAGTCATATTTGACAATTCCCAGATTTATAAGCGGTTTCCAATTCATTAGGAGAAGGCGGGTAAATAGCGAACCAGTCAAAGTTAAAAACATCTTCACGTTCAGCATGAATATTATTTGTAGTAATCAAACCATTTCCTGGCAGTCCAGTTGTTTGATTAACTACTATAACTGTTAAGGGTGGAAGTTTATTTTGCTGACAATAATACATGATGTGTCCCAATATGGGAGCTAAAGTCCCTGAACCTTGAAAACCAAGAATTTCAGCTAACATTTTATAGGTTAAAGTTTGGCGGTTCACTGCTTTGCTGATCAAAATTTGCCATATTTGTAAGGCACGTTTTGGATGCGTTGGGTTTTCGTTAAAGGTTTTGTACATTTATTTGCTATAAAAAGTACACTCTAAAAAAATACAGGTAATAGCTTGTCAGTTAAAATAATAATTCTATCTAAGTGCAGTTGTAAATATTTTTCTAGATTAAGTGATCACAACAATTGAGTTAAACTAGAAAGCGAGAAAATACACAAAAAATTGCTTACACCACGCTATGCTATCAAGCAGCAAGGGTGTTTTACCTCCTGCCCCCTGCCTTCTGCCTTCTCCAAAATACGATATTTGCTATACAATGCAGCGAAAGTTCAATAATAATTCAGTTATCACCAATTGGCTAACAACCTGATTGATGATAGCTAATATTAGATTAACCAAAAGCGGATAAGGATTTCATAACATGGGTAATTTAAGGCGCGTACCAGTAGGCATTGTTGGCGCGTCAGGTTATGGCGGAGTGCAACTTGTCAGACTCCTGATGGATCATCCAGAAGTAGAAGTAGTATATTTAGGTGGCGAAAGCAGCGCCGGGAAAACATTTACGGATCTTTATCCCCATTTGGGGAGTGTAGTTCAACTCAACATTGAAGCGGTAGATCCAGAAGTGATTGCTAGTAGATGTGAAGTAGTATTTCTATCTTTACCCAACGGTTTAGCCTGTGACATTGCACCCAAACTGATAGAAAAAGGCTGTAAAGTATTAGATTTGAGTGCCGACTATCGTTTCAGTGAGTTAAAAACTTATACAACTTGGTATGGAACAGAAAGAAGCGATCGCACTATAGCTGAAACAGCAGTTTATGGTTTACCAGAATTGTACCGCGATCGCATTGCCGAAACCAATCTCATCGGTTGTCCTGGTTGCTATCCCACAGCCAGTTTACTCGCACTTGCCCCACTGCTGAAACAAGGTTTAATTATACCAGAAACAGCGATCATTGATGCTAAATCTGGGACATCTGGAGGAGGAAGACAAGGTAAAATTAACCTGTTGTTAGCGGAAGCTGATAACTCCCTAGCTGCGTATAACGTCGCCCGTCACCGTCACACCCCAGAAATTGAGCAAATTTGCAGTGATTTAGCCGGACACGAAGTTACAGTACAATTTACACCTCATTTAATCCCAATGGTGAGGGGAATATTAGCCACCGTTTACGCCACCTTGCGAGATCCGGGTTTAGTGCGTGATGATTTAATTACAATTTACACTGCATTTTACCGTAATTCCCCTTGGGTGAAAATCTGTAATAGCGGCACTTATCCCCAAACTAAATGGGCGTGTGGAAGTAACTCCTGTTATATAGGTATAGAAGTTGACCCACGAACCCGGCGAGTGATCGTCATGTCAGCCATTGACAACCTGATCAAAGGACAAGCAGGACAAGCCATTCAATGTATGAACATTATGATGGGTTGGGATGAAACCTTGGGTTTACCCAAAGTTGGGTTTTATCCATAGTAGGTTGATTTGAGGAACGAAACCCAACATTTATCAAGTTTTGTTGGGTTTCACTTTGTACCGACTAATGTAATTTTAATCCAGAGCAATATCGCCTTATTCTTAAACTTTTCATCCACTATCATAAAATAATGGAAGCACAAGCCAGGGAGATTAAAAACTACCTGAAAATTGATGGCAAAAGTCCTTTTGAAGATTGGTATTATTCTCTACGAGATAGGAAAGCAAGACAAAAAATTCAATTAAGACTGGATCGCGTTAAACTAGGTAATCTGGGAGATTATCGTTCAGTAGGAGCAGGTGTATTTGAATTTAAAATTGATTATGGTCCAGGATATCGAGTTTATTTTGGACAGTTAGGAACAACAATTGTACTTCTTCTCTGTGGTGGAGATAAAAGCACCCAAGAACAAGATATTGCTAAAGCTAAGGAGTATTTGTTAGACTATGAAAAACGTGAAAATACCAACCAGTAGAAACTATCAGGAATTTCTCATTGAATCTCTGAAAAACTCTGAAGAAGCTGCAAGTTATCTAGAAATAGTTTTAGAAGAAGGAAGTGATGAACCATTACTACTGCAAAATGCCATATCTAATGTAGTAGAAGCTTATGCTAAAATGAATCATATTTCTGATTCAACTAAACAGCAATATGAGAAACTTCAGAACATCCTTAAACAAAGCAATTGTGCTGAAATTTATGCTTTCCTAGAATTACTAAATACCATAGGTTTTCAAATTTCTATCACACCTAAATCAAATTCACCTTATCAGTCCTAAAATCTTCTTTGGTTGAGGCAAGAAATAGGGAACAGGAGGCAAGAGTTTTTTTATTTTAGATTTTGGATTTTGGATTGTTTTGTTAACTCCAATCTAAAATCTAAAATCTAAAATTTTTTCCCAGTCCCCAGTCCCCAGTCCCCAATCACCTACTTAGGTCCTAAACCAACTTTACCTGCATAGATAGCGCGATCGCCTAATTCATCTTCAATTCTCAGTAAGCGATTGTATTTAGCCACCCGTTCACTACGACAGAGAGAACCGGTTTTAATTTGTCCAGCGCGAGTTGCTACTGCTAAATCTGCAATGGTTGTATCTTCGGTTTCACCGGAACGATGGCTAATAACGGAACGGAAACCGTTGCGTGTAGCTAAATCAATGGTTTCCAAAGTTTCAGTTAGTGAACCGATTTGATTTAACTTAATCAAAATCGAGTTACCGGCTTTTTGTTCGATGCCTTTTTGTAAGCGGGTGGCGTTGGTTACAAACAAATCATCACCAACTAACTGCACCTTAGAACCGACTTTCTGAGTTAGTAATTGCCAGTTTTGCCAATCTTCCTCATGTAAACCATCTTCAATGGAAACAATAGGATATTGATCCACCAACTGCCCTAAATAATCAATAAACTCAACGGGGCTATGGGGTTTACCATCATAAACATATTGCCCATCTTTGTAAAATTCACTAGCAGCTACGTCTAAAGCTAAAGCCACTTGTTCACCGGGTTTGTAACCAGCTTTTTCAATGGCTGCTACTAGCAATTCTAACGCCACTTGGTTAGATTCTAGGTTAGGAGCAAAACCACCTTCATCACCCACACCAGTCAGCAAACCTTTCTCATCCAAAACTTTGCTGAGAGTGGCAAAAACTTCCGCACCCCAACGCAAAGCTTCTTTAAAAGAAGGCGCACCGATAGGGACAATCATAAACTCTTGAAAGTCTACATTATTGGCAGCGTGCGCCCCACCGTTGATCACGTTCATCAAAGGTACAGGCAGCAAGTTTGCTAAAGGTCCACCCAAATAACGATAAAGGGGAATATCTAACGCTGCTGCACCTGCTTTAGCTGCTGCTAAAGAAATTCCTAAAATCGCATTCGCGCCTAAATTAGCTTTGTTAGGTGAACCATCTGTAGCAATCATAGTCCGGTCTAACAACTCTTGGTTGAGAACATCCAACCCTAATAATTTGGGCGCTAATATCTCATTGGCATTTTTTACCGCCGTGAGGACTCCTTTACCACCATAACGGCTTTTATCGCCATCTCGCAGTTCATGTGCTTCAAATGTACCTGTAGAAGCACCGCTAGGAACTTGTGCTAGTCCGACTGCACCACCAGCTAAATGTACTTCTGCTTCTAGGGTAGGTCTACCCCGTGAGTCGAGGATTTCGCGGGCTACAATGGCTTCAATGGCGGTGTCTAGATATTTGGTCATTCCTGCTTTCTCCTTATGTTTGATGGTTAAGACTTTCCAGTTTAGTCCTAAACCAATCGTTAGTTTATGCGTTTTTAACGGAAAATTGGGTGAGATTAAAGAAGATTTCCGAGTTTGAGTCAACTCAAAGGAAAGATTAATTTTTTTTAAGCCTTTAACCGTATAGTTGCCCAAGAAGACAGACAGTTGTATATTATATGAATGTAAAAAATAGTATAAATACTTTCAGTAACAATGCTTGAACGCTGACAATATCCATAGTCAAGTTAATGTTACAGCAAATCTTAGTTGCTAGTAAGCATAAAAACGCAATTAACATAGAATAGCCTATGACTTGTTTGGAGTAGCTTTGATATTCATTGTCCCAATTGCGGTATGGCATTTGCAGATAAACCGTGAAATTTGCAGATAAACAGATTTTTGACATCTGACGCATCCTAGTAAGTGCTGTGTTTTAAGCCACAGAAAAATCTGTAAACTGCCGATATTCAGGACGAATAAACCCTAAAATAATATCATCCTTTCCTACTCCTAATTCCAATAGTTCCCTAGTGATCCCCCCTTCTGTACCATCCCATTCAATGCAGATTTTACCATCAATAATTCGCAAATGAAACACCACTGCATGAACCCTACCTGTTTGATCCCAACCTGTATCCATTAACAAATAATTATCAGATTCTTGATCACAAATACATAAAGCCTCAATTTTGCCATGACTAGGTTTATACTTAGCGTGATTTCCGACAACACTAATTATAATTTTTCTGTATTTTTCTAACTTATCCATTGTACAATTACCTCCAGAATTGGATCAAAAATAATGTAATTAATCTGCTGTTGATCACTTAAAATATCTTGAATAGCTGGTTTGAGAAAAAAATCTTGATAAGCAGCTTCAGGAATTGCTAAATATAATTTATGTTCTGGATTAATCCTTTTTATTAAACTAACATAAATATTGTATTGTCCTAGAGTTTTTTCTAATTCTGAAATTAAAGAAGGACTGTTAAAAACCTTGATTTCAATTACTATCTTTTGCTGCATCTTTTGGGCTGCAAATAACTTTTCTGCTCCCAAATCAGCGTATAAACGCAAACCTTTATATTCTAATATAAATGGATCATCAGTAATTGTCCATCCATCTTTAGTGAGGGCATTTTTAACTTGATTATGAAATAAATCGTACTGTGGCATTACTAAATCAAAAATATCAACTTTAGCTTACCTTTTCAGTTTAGTGCTAAACCAACCGTTAGTTTATGCGTTTTTAACGGAAAATTGGCTGAGATTAAAGAAGTTTTCCATTGATGCGGGAGGTTGATGTGTAAGGTTGCTTTTGTGTAAGTATTCTTTGAGGAATGTTTCACGCAATCTCCGTCAGGAGATCCCGCAGGGTAGACGCAAAGGAAGAAAGAATTTAATTTAGGGTGTTGTTTAAATACATAAAAACTCCTACAATAACAAGATTGCAGATTGTTTTCAAATTACACAAGTGTTAATGATGCTAACTCTCTATTTCGGGAATAAATAATATAATCTTATTGTTCAAAAGTTTAATGATTGAAAATACATAACTATTTAAAATTCTTCCTTTATATTTTCTTAATATTTAATTGAGAATTATTTTTATTTATCAACGGTATTGCAATATTTTCAGGCATCTGGTATGATTTAAGAGAATTTGTAATTTGCCTTATTGTGCCTATTTTCAAGACAGGGTTTTAAGCAGCAGATTGAAAACCCTCACTGGTAAGAGTTTCCGAACACACAAAAATAAGAACCTGCAAAAAAGCCAGTGATTTATCAAAAATTCCTGACATGAGATTCAACTATTTTGATGCTGTTATTAGCAGCTTAGGAATCAGGGGGATTGACAAAAAAGATTGAATATGGTAAGTGAGTTGCGTTAGGAAGATGAAGCGATCGCTATTTTGATAGAAAAATGGATCGAGTGGAAAGGGCGATCGCTATATCTGCTATATGGCTATTTTTAGATATAATATGTTAGAAAATCTCAGGATTATTTATGAATAAAGAAAGTATTACAGCGATAATTCATACAGGTGATGATTGTGGTTATGTTGCTGAATGTGTAGAAATTGCGGTTGTTACTCAGGGGGATAGTTTAGATGAAGTTGTCAGAAATTTGACTGAAGCAGTTTCTCTACATTTGGAAGGGGAAAATCCAGAGGAGTTTGGATTAATTGAACATCCTGCTATTCGCTTTGTTTTTGAAGTACAACCGATTTATGCCTAAGTTACGCAGATTATCAGCAGAGGAAATTATTGATATTTTGAATCAATTTGGTTTTGAAATTATCAGTCAAAAAGGTAGTCATATTAAATTGAGAAGATTAGGAGAAAATGGAAAAGAGACATTAACAGTACCTAATCATAAGCAGTTAGATTTAGGCACTTGTCGGGCAATTTATCGCCAAGCTAGTAAATATATTTCTGAGTCAGATTTACATGATCATTTTTATGAATAAAATAGCGTTAGCGAAGCTTACCGAAGGTATCGCACTGATGAAGTCAATGTGGCTAGAGTTGGAAAGGCGATCGCTATAAATCGCTATAAGTAGTTAGGCGTTAAAAATTGTCCTTACGACAAATAAGGAGCTAGAAAACATAAGGGAAAATAAGTTTATATAAATTTATTTTTTGTTACATACTATTTGTAATTATTTATGGTATAGTATCACAAAACAAGTAATAATTAATAGTTAAACCGTTACATAAAATGAACAATATGAATTTTCATAAAATCCAACCAAGAGAATCATTAAATAAAGCCTTTCTCAAAGTTAAACCCAACAGAAATGACATTGAGAACTTCAAAAAGAACCTACAAAATTTAATTGATAAAATCAACGAATCTGAATCAGAAGAGTTTCATAAAAATCTGATTGGTGATTTTTTAAAAAACACATATTACAGCACCAATCATTTTATAAACACCAAAGGAAGAAATGATTTAGTGATTCATAATGGTAAAGACGCTAAAACTACTGTTGGTGTAATTTTAGAATTTAAGAAACCAACAAATAAAAGCGAAATGCTCAAAGTTGATAATTTAAACACCAAAGCATTTCAAGAATTAGTTTTATATTTTCTGCGGGAACGTTTGACAGCTAAAAATTTAGAAATTAAATATTTAATAGCGACTAATATTTATGAATGGTTCATTTTTGATGCTAATATATTTGAGAAAGCATTTATAGAAAATAAAACCCTGGTTCAGCAATTTACAGATTTTGAAGCTGGAAGATTAAGCAATAAAAAAACCGACTTCTTTTATAAAGAAATTGCTAAACCTACCATTGATGAAATTGCCGATAAAATCACCTTTACACATTTAGATATTCGAGAGTATCAGCAATATTTAAACCCTGGTGAACATCCAGATGAACATAAGTTAATTTCCCTGTTTAAGCTATTTTCTCCAGAACATTTATTAAAATTACCTTTTGCAAATGATAGCAATACCCTAGACAAAGGTTTTTACAGTGAATTATTACATATTATCGGTTTGGTAGAAACTAAAGAAGGTAGTAAAAAACTGATTCAACGGAAAAAAGAACCTGAAAGAAACGTTGGTTCATTAATAGAAAATGCCATTATTCAACTCGATAGTTTAGATAAAATTTCTCGGTTAGAGAAACCAGAACAATTTGGAGAAACTTACCAAGAACAACTTTTCAATCTGGGTTTAGAATTAGCAATTACTTGGATTAATAGAATCCTATTTTTGAAATTATTAGAAGCGCAATTAATTAAATATCATAAAAATGATTTATCCTTTGGATTTTTGAATTTACAAAAAGTTAAGAATTATGATGATCTCAATAGTCTATTTTTTAGCGTTTTAGCACGTAAACCACAGGAAAGAAGCCAGAAATTACAAACAATATTTGCTCATGTTCCTTATTTAAACAGTTCTTTGTTTGAACTTACAGACCTTGAACAAGATACTATTGTAATTAGCAATTTAGGAAATGAGAAATTACCGATTTTTACAGGTACTATCTTAAAAGATAGTAATGGAAAAAAACTGACTGGTGAAATTAATGCTTTAGAATATCTATTTGAATTTCTCAATGCTTATGATTTTAGTAGTGAAACTGGGGAAGAAATTCAGGAAGAAAATAAAAGATTAATTAATGCTGCTGTACTGGGTTTAATCTTTGAGAAAATTAACGGTTATAAAGATGGTTCTTTCTTTACTCCTGGTTTTATTACTATGTATATGTGTCGAGAAACCATTAGAAGAGCGGTTATCCAAAAGTTTAATGATATTAAAGGTTGGAATTGTGAAACTATTGATGATTTATATGATAAAATAGAGGATAAAAAAGCAGCTAATGATATTATTAACAGTTTGAAAATATGTGATCCTGCTGTGGGTTCAGGACATTTTTTAGTTTCAGCTTTGAATGAAATTATTGCAATCAAAAGCGAACTAAAAATTTTACTTGATAGGGAAGGTAAAAGATTAAAGGAATATCAAATAGAAGTTGTCAACGATGAGTTAATTATTACCGATGAAGATGGTTTATTATTTGAATATAATCCCAAAAATAAGGAAAGTCAGCGAGTACAAGAAACTCTGTTTCATGAAAAACAAATAATTATTGAAACCTGTTTATTTGGTGTGGATATTAACCCCAATTCTGTCAAAATATGTCGGTTGCGGTTATGGATTGAACTTTTGAAAAATGCTTATTATAAAACCGCAAGTAATTATACTGAACTGGAAACTTTACCGAATATTGATATTAATATTAAATGTGGTAATTCTTTAATTAGTCGTTTTGCGTTAGATGCTGATTTGCGAGTTGCTTTAAATAGAAGTAAATGCAGTATTGAAATTTATAGAAATGCTGTACAAACTTACCGCAATGCTGAAAATAGAGAACAAAAGCGGGAAATGACAAGGTTAATTAATGATATTAAAGGTAATTTAAAGACAACTTTGGGATTAAGTGATCCTAATAAAACTAAGTTAAGAAAGTTACAGGGTGAAGTTGAGAATTTAGAAAATCAAACTTCTTTGTTTGAGGAAACTAAAGCTGAAAAAAAAGCACGGGAGAAAAAAATTGCTAAGTTAAATAATGAGATTGATAAGTTACGAGTTGAGATTGAAGATATAGAAAGTGGGAAGATTTATGATAATGCTTTTGAGTGGAGGTTTGAATTTCCTGAAGTTTTGAATAATGATGGTGTTTTTGTTGGTTTTGATGTCGTTATTGGTAATCCTCCTTACTTTTCACTATCTAAAATTAAAGATAAATATCAAATTGCTTATTTTGAAAATAAATATCAAACTTATACAAAAGGTTCGGATATTTATTGTTTGTTTTATGAACAAGGAAATTGCATTTTAAGGAAACAAGGATTTTTAAATTATATCACGTCTAATTCTTGGTTAAAGACGATTTATGGTGATGCTTTGAAAAAATATTTTAGGGAAAATATGCAACCTAAGACTTTATTAAATATTGAAGATATTCAGATTTTTGAAGAAGCAACTGTAGAATCAAATATTATACTTCTTAAAAAAGATCAACTAAATGAATGTTTTAATGTAGCTAGTTTAATGAGTAATTATATATTTGGTTCTTCCTTAGATGAATATTTCATTAACAACTGTTTTGAATTTAAAATACCTAATACATCAGAATGGATTATAGGAAATGAAAAAGTTGGAGAATTAAAACAAAAAATAGAACAAATTGCTAAAAAATTAAAGGATTTTAAAATTACAATAAATTTTGGTATTAAAACAGGATATAATGCTGCTTTTATTATTAACGAAGAAACTAGAAATAAATTAATTTCTGAAGATGAAAAATCATCAGAAATAATTAAACCAATTTTAAGAGGTAGAGATTTAAAAAAATATAGTTATTATTTTTCTGGATCATACTTAATTAATACACATAATGGAATCATAAAAAGTCATATTGAGAGAATTAAAGCTGAAGAAAATTATCCATCTATTTATAATTATTTAAGTTCTTTTATTCCTGATATTGAACAGCGACAAGACAAAGGTAAACATTGGACAAATTTAAGAAATTGTGCTTATTTAGAAGATTTTGAAAAACCTAAAATAGTTTGGGGTGAAATATCTGATCAACCTAAATTTGCTTTTGATGATTCTAACTATTACGCTGAAGCTACTACTTTTTTGATGACTGGTGAAAAACTTAAATATTTATTAGCAATTTTAAATTCCCAACTATCAGCATGGTATTTTAATCAAATTTCCACTACTACAGGAATGGGTACAAACAGATGGAAAAAATATAAAATTGAAATGTTACCTATTAAAGAACCTACAGAAATTGAAGAATTATCACTAGAAAAAATAGTTGATCAAATTCTCATAGCTAAAAAAGCAGATCCGAATGCAGATACAAGCGCATTAGAAGCAGAAATTGATCAAATGGTTTATCAACTTTATAATTTAACAGCAGAGGAAATTAAAATTATCGAAAGTTCTAGATAATATCACCTTATCCATATCCCCAACTTCTGATATTAATTAATTTTTGTAGGTTGGGTTAAGCAACAACCCAACAGATGTTTAACAATGTTGGGTTTCCTAACGTCAACCCAACCTACGCAATATCTGATTCTGACAATTTAAGACTAAAATTAAATGGTGTCCGAACAAATTATAAGATTTGTAAAAAAACAAGCTAAATTTATCTGTAAATATTACTGAATAATTTAGCTTTGGTTAAACTAAATTTAATCAATATCAAGATGTGAAAAAATGAACTTATTAAAATTACCTTTTGCAAATGATAGCAATACCCTAGACAAAGGATTTTATAGCGAACTATTACATATTATCGGTTTAACGGAAATTAAAGAAGGTAGTAAAAAACTGATTCAACGGAAAAAAGAACCTGAAAGAAACGTTGGTTCATTAATAGAAAATGCCATTATTCAACTCGATAGTTTAGATAAAATTTCTCGGTTAGAGAAACCAGAACAATTTGGAGAAACTTACCAAGAACAACTTTTCAATCTGGGTTTAGAATTAGCAATTACTTGGATTAATAGAATCCTATTTTTGAAATTATTAGAAGCGCAATTAATTAAATATCATGAAAATGATCTATCTTACGGATTTTTGAACTTACAGAAAGTCAGAAATTATGATGATCTGAATAGTCTTTTCTTCAGCGTATTAGCTCGTAAACACCACGAAAGAAATCAAACCGTACAAAAAAGCTTTTCTCATGTTCCTTATTTGAATAGTTCTCTATTTGAACCGACGGATATTGAACAAGTAACTATTTTTATCAATAATCTCAGAAATGAGAACTTACAAATTTTCTCTTCTACCATTTTAAAAGATAGTAATGGAAAAAAACGCACTGGTGAAATTAATACTTTAGAATATCTATTTGAATTTCTCAATGCTTATGATTTTAGTAGTGAAACTGGGGAAGAAATTCAGGAAGAAAATAAAAGATTAATTAATGCTGCTGTACTGGGTTTAATCTTTGAGAAAATTAA
>NZ_JACJUZ010000066.1:0-30235 GCF_014299995.1 Sphaerospermopsis sp. LEGE 00249
GGGCGAAGCATTTGCGATATCTAGATGTCTGATTTTTCCGTTACATTATCGCCCAAATGCTTCGCCCCTACGGTTAAAATATGTTCTGGGAAAATGACAATCTCCAGAAAAGATATTATGGAACTTATTTATGGGGGCAGGGCGAAGCATTTGCGATATCTAGATGTCTGATTTTTCCGTTACATTATCGCCCAAATGCTTCGCCCCTACGGTTAAAATATGTTCTGGGAAAATGACAATCTCCAGAAAAGATATTATGGAACTTATTTATGGGGGCAGGGCGAAGCATTTGCGATATCTAGATGTCTGATTTTTCCGTTACATTATCGCCCAAATGCTTCGCCCCTACGATTAAAATATGTTCTGGGAAAATGACAATCTCCAGAAAAGATATTATGGAACTTATTTATGGGGGCAGGGCGAAGCATTTGCGATATCTAGATGTCTGATTTTTCCGTTACATTATCGCCCAAATGCTTCGCCCCTACGGTTAAAATATGTTCTGGGAAAATGACAGCAACTTATCCAGCAAACTATTTGCTAAATCCAGTAAATCAAGATCACAAATATGAAGATAACGCGCTAGAATATCGCTAATAGCTAATATTTTTTGATCTTCCCTAGAAATCCGCACACATTCTTCTAAATCTACAGCTAAATCAAACAGTGGCCTATCTCGTAAACGATACCTAATTTTTACTGCTATATCATCATTACTTACTAAAAATTCTTTAATAGTATCTAATAAAGAATGATTCAATATTTCATCATCATCCCATGTTTCTAACCAATCTCCATCGGCATCTTCAACATAAAGATGTACATAATTTACTCCATATTCTAACCAGTCTTGTTGCATTCTGCGGGCTGCTGCTAAAATTTCAGCAAATTCATCTACTTGAGTAATGCTGTTCATTTCTTTTTGGTTAAGCATAAATGCTGATAAATGCTGTCGTAAACAGGTAACGATTTAGGCAAGGACTCAGGTGTTCAATATCAACAATTGGATATCAGGAAAAGTTGACATACTTTCCTTGGGACAGATGATCACTGTTGTACAGCGCCACATTTACTAACTGGTTGATAAAATCATTTTCGCCAGGATTGTAACTTAAAAACAATCCTCGCTCTATTTCCCACATTTGCAGGGCATTTTGCCACTTTTCATATTTTTGACCATGAAATTCTTTACTAACACTGGTGATTTGAATACAAAGTGGTTTGTGTTGATGATTACTAACGATTAAATCTGTCGCCATAGAAAGGTCAGCAATATAACGCTGCCAAACATTCCCTTCACGACGCACAATATCTTGGGCTATTGATTTAATCATATCATCATCCAACTGATTAAACTCCCCTGCCATCATTTTTTTCTTCCAAATATAAAATTTGGCATCTGTTGAGTTGATCCACTTAGGAAATAAATAACCATACCAATACCTTTCATTGGCTGTCATTTGCTCAAATTTTGCTTGTCTGGCTGCTTCGGAAGGTAATGATTTAATTAGTAGCCAAATTGTAGAGTCTGTAATTACCTCTAGGAGAAACGCAAGCACATAAGGTTTAGCAGTCAGGGAACCAGGGCGAGTATATTTAACCCAACGATTGATCTCATTTAATCTTTTGGCTAACTGAGGATCTATTGTTGCGGCTCTCTCGCTTAATAACTTTAGTTTATCCTTTATTTCTTTTGCTTGCAAACTACGCCCTACTTTTGAGTCACTAAATTAAATAAACATTTTGTTTTCAATTTATACCTGGGAACAGATGTATATGATTCATGTTTTGGTGTATTTGGTGTTAAAGTTTGGTTTTTGGTAAAGTTTTGGTAAAGTTTTGGTAAAGTTTTGGTAAAGTTTTGGTAAAGTTTACTTAATTAAAGAAAGATTGTATTGACATTTTTGGACAAAGGTTGTATTCGCCAAAATTTGAGGATTTCACAACTGCCACAGTAGTTAGTATACTATCTTTTGGTTTCAGTCTCTACCACTCTGGTTGTTTATTTTCTGCAACTGGGGATACACTTTTTTATTTGCTGATACTTTTCTATCTTATCCTGTTTCCCGGTACAAGATGTACTGTTTTTCTTTCCCTCAATCATACTTAATATTTTCTTTAGGTTTTATCTGCTCAGTGGCTTATTTTTGCTTATTTATGACTTTTGTCAACTGGGTTACTGGGATCTCTACTTCTAGTTCTGTCTAAAATGTAGAAATTATATGATAACGAACCGCAAAGGACGCAAAGTACACAAAGAAGGAATAAAATGGGATATCACACAATTTGATAATTCTGTGATAGACAGTTGGATTCATCTAGCTTAATGAAAATCTAAATAATATTTGCCAAAACTTTGCTAACAATAGTTTTCAGTCACAATACTGTTTACATAATTCATCATGTCTCAACCGACGATAGAATCTATCCTACAGGAAAAGCGTCTGTTTCATCCAGCTAGTGATTTTTCCCAAAAAGCTCAAATCAAAAGTTTGGAAGATTATCAGCGTCTTTATGATACTGCAAAAGCTGACCCTGAGAAATTTTGGGCAGATTTAGCGGAAAATGAGTTACATTGGTTTGAAAAATGGGATTCTGTGTTAGATTGGCAACCTCCTTTTGCGAAGTGGTTTGTCAATGGCAAGATTAATATTTCTTATAACTGTCTTGATAGACATTTAACGACTTGGCGTAAAAACAAAGCGGCTTTGATTTGGGAAGGTGAACCGGGAGATTCTCGCACGCTAACTTATGCTCAGTTACATCGTGAAGTTTGTCAATTTGCTAATGTGCTGAAACAGTTGGGTGTGAACAAGGGCGATCGCGTGGGGATTTATATGCCCATGATACCGGAAGCTGCTATTGCTATGTTAGCCTGTGCGAGAATAGGCGCACCTCATAGCGTTGTTTTTGGGGGTTTTAGTGCGGAAGCTTTGCGCGATCGCTTAAATGATGCTCAAGCAAAAGTAGTAGTTACTGCTGATGGTGGTTGGCGTAAGGATGCAATTGTACCGCTTAAAGAACAGGTAGATAAAGCTTTAGCAGATAACGCCGCACCCAGTGTTACAGATGTCTTAGTTGTTAAACGCACTGGTCAAAAAGTTCACATTGAACCAGGTAGAGATCACTGGTGGCATGATTTACAACAAGGTGTATCCGCTGACTGTCCGGCTGAACCAATGGACAGCGAAGATATGTTATTTGTGCTTTATACCTCCGGTAGTACGGGTAAACCCAAGGGGGTAGTACACACTACAGGCGGTTATAACCTATACAGTCATATTACCACAAAATGGATTTTTGATTTACAGGACACAGATGTATATTGGTGTACTGCTGATGTCGGTTGGATTACGGGACATAGCTATATTGTTTATGGTCCTCTTTCCAATGGTGCAACTACTGTAATGTATGAAGGTGCGCCCCGTGCATCTAATCTTGGTTGTTTCTGGGATGTGATTGAAAAATACGGAGTAACGATTTTTTATACTGCTCCTACCGCTATCCGCGCCTTTATCAAAATGGGTGAACACCATCCTAAATCCCGCAATCTTTCATCCTTGCGGTTGTTGGGTACTGTCGGTGAACCTATCAACCCGGAAGCTTGGATATGGTATCATAAAGTGATTGGTGGTGAACGTTGCCCCATCGTTGATACTTGGTGGCAAACGGAAACTGGTGGTGTTATGATTACACCTTTACCCGGTGCAATTCCTACTAAACCCGGCTCCGCTACCCGTCCTTTCCCTGGTATTATTGCGGATATTGTGGATTTAGAAGGTAACACAGTTCCCGACAATGAAGGTGGTTATTTAGCTGTACGTCATCCTTGGCCGGGAATGATGCGGACTGTGTACGGTGATCCTGAGCGTTTCCGTCGCACTTATTGGGAACATATTCCGCCCAAAGATGGTAAATATACGTACTTTGCCGGTGATGGTGCAAGAAAGGATGAAGATGGCTATTTCTGGGTCATGGGTCGTGTGGATGACGTGCTAAATGTGTCTGGACACCGCTTAGGGACTATGGAAGTAGAATCTGCGTTAGTGTCTCATCCTGCGGTTGCTGAGGCTGCGGTGGTGGGTAAACCTGATGAGTTGAAGGGTGAAGAAGTTGTAGCTTTTGTGACTTTAGAGGGAACTTATCAACCCAGTGAGGAGTTGAGTAAGGAACTGAAAAAGCACGTTGTTCAGGAAATTGGTGCGATCGCTCGTCCTGGGGAAATTAAGTTTACTGATGCACTGCCAAAAACGCGATCGGGTAAAATTATGCGTCGGTTGTTGCGGAATTTGGCTGCGGGTCAGGAGGTATCGGGGGATACTTCGACTCTTGAGGATCGCAGTGTTTTGGATAAGTTGCGGGAAGGTGCTTAGTTTGAATTAAGCTCACGCAGAGACGCAGAGGCGCAGAGAGGTGAATTAATATGGGGTGGGCAATTTTGCTTACCCTATATTTTGGGAAGCAAATTATAACTGAATTAAGATAGGGATATATATAACATAATGAGGGATGCACTCGGACAAAGAGGTGAGAGGATATTTGAAGTTTTAATCACTAAATTTCACTCTGATGATGGTCCCATTTTTAAGCCTCAGTTTTTAGGAGATAAATGGCAGTATGTTGATTTTATTGTTGAGTTAGTAGGTGCTGGTTGTTATATTCCTTATTTTTTTGTCCAAGTCAAAACTACCAGACAAGGTTATACTAAGAAAGATAAACGTTTAAAGGTGCAAGTAAAAAAGGAATCTGTACTTGGTATAGCATCTTATCCAGCACCAACTTATATAGTTGGAATTGATGAAGTTCAAGAAGTCGGTTATTTAGTTTCTGCTAATGGTGAAAATTTAACATCTCTCTCAAGTTTATCTACTAATTTTCCTATTAATAAACAGAATAGAGAAATCCTTTGGAATGAGGTCAATAATTTTTGGCAACCGTACACACAGAATATACAGAAAATTTTAAGTTCCCAATTTACTGATCAACAATGGAGATAAAACAATGCAAACAGAACAACCTTGGTATATTGGTTTCCGTTCAGAAGCTTTAGCTGTTGTTTACTTGACTCGTCGTGATGATTTGATTGTTTCTCAACAACAAAAAGACACAGGATTAGATTTATTAGTAACCATCACCCAAGATGGTAAGTCTAGCGGTAGAATGTTTGGGGTAGAAGTGAAAGCAACAGCTTCTAGTTCTAATTTGATTCAGCATGATAGTATTTTTAAGCTAAAAAATAAAAGATATAACAATTTGAATGTCTTGAGAGATTTACCATTTCCAGTTTGCTTATTTTTCTTTACATTAGATAATGATAAAGGTTACTATAAATGGATTTTAGAACCTATCATCAAAGATCATAATAATGTGGCTTTGAAAATTAATGAAAATGAGGAATTTAAAAACCTGAATGATGAGAAAATAGATGATATTATTGCGATGGTTAATAATTGGTATGACCATAAAAGTAATTTAGTAGAAGTATAGTATTCATGTTTTTGGCATATAATATCATGACTCTTACAAAGGAAACACAATACTACTCACTCACAGAATATCTAGAATTTGAAATAAATTCAGAAATACGTCACGAATATATAGATGGCTTAATTATACCAAGGACTGGTGGAACAATAAATCATAATAAAATTACTGGCAATTTTTACGCTGTAGTTGAAAAACAAAAACGAGAACAACTTGTAGAAAAATTACGCTCCCTTTCTCCTGAACAACTTAACGCTTTAGGAATTAGTCTGGAAATGTTAGAATAAACACTAATTTTTTACTAATTTTTTAAAATATTCCTAAAAAATGTCAGAATTAGGATATCCTGATTCTGACCATCATTATTAAAATGTCCCTTTATTAAAAGGCCCCTTTAAATGCTGCATAACTCAAGGTAATAATAATTGGTAAAATAATAGGAATAATAATGATTAATCCCATTTTACTAATCCTAATTTCTTGACCATCAGATTTAAACAGTGCAATTACAGCAGCAGTGGCCATGAAAATCCAAATAAATCCAAAGACGATAAAGATGGTAAATGCTGAGTTATTCATACATTATATATTTCATTTGTGGTGTACTAATATTTTAATTTGTCAGAATCAGGATGTCCGGGATTTGAGGATTTACAGGATGTTATTGAATGATTGTTTTTTGGAAGTTAGGTGTTTTTCAGGATGTTTTTGAATGATTGTTTTTGAATAATTTAAACCATCCAAAAATTACTATCCTGTTCATCCTTTAATCCTGGTTATCCTGATTCAGACAATAAAAATGGTGCGTTACTTCGTGTAAATTGATTGGTGTATTTTATGATCTTTTTGCATTCCTAACGCACCCTACAAACTACTAATTTTCATTAGCTTCTATCAAAATAGTATAATAGAGTTGATCACCAATTCTAAAAGCTGTGTGAGAAATTAACTTATCCATCAAAGATTTAACATTATTAATTAATCCTCTTTTTTTAGCAATCAACAATATACCTAATACTCCAGTCAAAGACAATCCTAATTTTATCGCTTCCTGTCTTTCTAATCTTTCATCTATTAACAACTTATTAGCATTTAATTCTATTGCTAATACAATTGCTTCAGATTCTCCCCTATCTAAATTTCGCTGTAAATCTTTTACTAATTGATAATTAATAACAGGTTTATTCTTGAGAAAATTAGCATTTTTTATAGCATTATTAACTTTTTCTCCTGCTCTAATATCTGTTAATTCATCATATACTGCTTGAGGAATAATAACTTCACTATAAATTTCTTGCAGTAAAAATAGGTGATCAATTTTAGCTAAATTGCTAATTGGTGATGTGTTACTAACAATAATCATAACCAACCTGTTTCTTGAAGAGTTTTCATATCTTCTTGAAATTCTGCAACATCATAATGAAGGGAAATATTACGTTGAGCTAGTAATTCCTGAAATTCTACATAATTCATTTCAGCTATTTTACTAGCTTTACCTAAACTAACTTTTTCTTTTTCAAATAACATCACTGCAATTTCTATTAATAATTCTTTTGATGTCATTCCTGTAGAATGGAGAATTTCATCAGAAATAGTTAAACTCATAAATTTATCTCCTCATGAAAATTGTGTTGAATTAATTATTTATCTTTACTTGATCAAGTCTTATAATATAATATCACAATTTTGGTACATTCTCAAATCTTAATTAAACCTTGCATTTCTCAGAATCAGGATGTCCAGGATTTAAGGATTTGCAGGATGTGATTGAATGATTGTTTGTGAGGATGTTGGGTATTTTATTGGTCTGAATCAGGATGTCCAGGATTTGAGGATTTTCAGGATGTGATTGAATGATTGTTTGTGAGGATGTTGGGTATTTTCAGGATGTTTTTTGATAATTTTATTTAAATGATTATAAACCATCTAAAAATTACCATCCTGTACATCCTTTAATCCTGGTTATCCTGATTCTGACTTAATAATTTTCTGAAAGCTTTAAATGTTACAGTTTACAAGTCTCGACGCGAGATAAAAGAACCCAAAACCCGACCATCCTAATAACTTACGTGACCCCCAACCTAAAGTATACACACAAGGTAAAAGGTGAGGGAGGTGGCCAATTGGTGCTTTTATATCAAAAGTAGTATCTCTGTAATACAAAAATCTTCCTCCTTTTCTCCATCCTACCTTCTCCCCGAACTTCTCCCAGATTTCTTGGTTATATTCTCTCGTTCCATCCAAACCTTGATAAATCCGTTTTTGCACAGAAAACCCAAAATTACCATTACTGTATTTTACCCACAACTGGTCAATGGTGCGGAGGTCTGCACAGGAAAAATTATCAATACTTTTAGTATCTAACCAACCTTCTTTTTCCCGTTTCGCAACCGCTAACATTACCCATGCTGTTTCTTCATCCGCTTCTTTCCAGTTTCCAGCTTTGAGGTAGTCACGCAGTTTTCTGTAGTCCATTCCTACATCTGATTTTAATTGTGCATTATCGAATATTATTAATGCCTCTTTTACCTTTTCTTCTGTGCGAGGTTCTAACAAAGTATAAGCCGTATTTTGTACATATATAGACTCATCATTTAAAGCCTGAATAACTAAATCTAAACCACTTTCTCCATAATTCAAAGCCTGTTTAACTGAGACTATTCTTACTTGGGGGTTAGGATTACTCAATCCTAATTTTACTCCTTCAATGCCACCTAAAACTGCTGCAAACTCTGAGGTTTGATGTTGACTACCCAGTACAGCATCGTATTTTCCCGGTTGTTGTGAATGATTTGTCATTGGTATAGATTACCCTATTGATTCAGATAAAAAAAGACATCAAATCAAACCATCAATTTATCAATAACATCCTGTAAATCCTCAAATCCTGGATATCCTGATTCAGACAAAATTTAGATCCCCGACTTCTTTGATCTAATCATCCTGTATCAAAATCAATTATCCTAGAAGTCGGGGATCTTTGTGATACAAAATTTTACTATATATGCGCGGACAGATTTCCACTGATAACATAAATATAATGTAAATTTCGCGTCTTGTCAAGTCTTAAATTTTTGTCTGAATCAGGATGTCCAGGATGATAGGATTAACAGGATGTTGCTGAATGATTGTTTGTGAGGATGTTGGGATTTTGAGGATGTTGTTTGATGATTGCCTTTAAATGTTATAAACAATCTAAAAATTACCATCCTGTAAATCCTTTAATCCTGGATATCCTGATTCAGACAAATACAACTTTCATCACCAACAAACCATTTAAAAATTACCATAAAATATAAATACAATCTTGGTTATGCCTATGACTTCTTTCACAGTATTGACATTACCAGACCACACCCAGTTACCAGACTCAGATGGTACTTTCGTGTTAGCGAAGCGTACCGTAGGTCAAAATCTTCAGGAACATCCCCAAAGTATATTAATTACAGACTCTATTAAACCTATTCTCGAAAAACTGCATCCTGATGGTCAATATTGTATCGGTCAAGATTCTGGGATATATTGGCGTTTAACTGATCCACCAGAAAAAGGTGCAGAAGCACCAGATTGGTTTTATGTACCCAATGTACCACCAACTTTAAACGGTAAAATGCGCCGTTCTTATGTGTTATGGAAAGAATATATTGCACCTTTAATAGTAATTGAATTTGTCTCCGGTGATGGTACAGAAGAACGAAATAAAACACCACCATCTCAAGGAAATGATGGAAAAGTTGGTAAATTTTGGGTTTATGAACAAGCTATCCGTGTTCCTTATTATGCCATTTATGAAGTAGCAAAGGCACAAGTCGAAGTTTATCATTTAGTGGATAATAATTATCAATTAATGACACCCAATGAACGGGGACATTATCCCATTAAACCTTTAGGGGTAGAGTTAGGAATTTGGCAAGGTTTATATCAAAATGCTGATTTACCTTGGTTGCGTTGGTGGGATGAATCAGGGAATTTATTGTTAACAGGTGAAGAACGTGCAGCAGTTGAAAAACAAAAGCGGGAAAAACTTGTGGAAAAATTACGTTCCCTTTCTCCTGAACAACTTAACACTTTAGGAATTGATCTGGAAATGCTAGAATAAATACTAATTTTTCAAAAAATTCCTAAAAAATGTCAGAATCAGGATGTCCAGGAGTTGAAGATTTACAGGATGTTGTTTGAAAGTCTCATGTTTTGATTTTTGATTGTCCATCTTTATCTGTGTTTATCTGTGTTTATCTGCGTTTATCTGCGTTTAATTATTCTTGATATTACTGAAGGTGCTTAGTTTGAAATAGTCTCGCGCAATCTCTCTTAATAAATCCCGTAGGGTAAGCGAAAATACGCAAAGTGTTTTTTAGTGTCTTTGCATAAAGTTAAGTTAAAAAATGATAGGTTGAGTTAAGCGGAAGCGCAACCCAAGGAAAAGTTTGATAATATTAATTTTGGGTTTAACTTCACTGTGTTATTCCATAATTGATGAAGGATTGATATTGATGACGATAAGCAAGGAGAATAGTTTATGCAAGTAAGACAAGAAATTTTTGATACCTATTGGCGATTTGCTGCTATGCGTCAGGAAGTATTTTTTAACAAACTTAAAAATGTTCCACCACCTTGGACGAGCGATCCTATTCTTAATACTTATAAATTTTGTAATGCTTATCGAGTAAGTGATCGGGTTTCTCAATATCTGATCAAAAATGTAATTTATGATGAAAATAGGAGCAAAAATGAAGAAGAAGTGTTATTCAGGATTTTGCTATTTAAAATTTTCAATAAAATAGAAACTTGGGAATATTTAGAAAGCAAAATAGGAAATTATATTACACTGTCTAATTTTGATTTAGACGTATATTCAAACATATTACAAGAAGCTATGGATCTTGGATATGTGATTTATACCAGTGCTTATATGTCTTGTGCTAGTAAAGAGTTTGGTTATGATAAAAAACACCAAAATCATTTGGCATTAATTGATAAAATGGTTTGCCAAGATAGGGTGATTAATCCTATAGTCAAAGCTAAAAATTTAGAAGAAATTTTCCATATTCTTGCATCTTATCCATTGTTAGGTAAGTTTATGGCTTACCAATTAGCGACAGATATTAATTATAGTGAAGTTATTAACTTTGATGAAAACAGTTTTACTATAGCAGGACCGGGCGCAGAACGAGGTATTAATAAATGTTTTATTGATACTCAAGGAAAAAGTTATGCTGATGTAATTTATTGGATGACCGAAAATCAAGAAAATGAATTTCAACGATTGGGATTAAATTTCCAATCGCTTTGGGGTCGTCCTCTACAAGCCATAGACTGTCAAAATCTTTTTTGTGAAACTGACAAATACTGTCGAGCCGCATTTCCTGATTTAAAAAGTAATCGTAAAAAGATCAAAGCAAAATTCACTGCAACTCCTCAGCCAATTGATTATTTTTATCCACCTAAATGGTGTATTAATGATCAAGTTCAGGAAACTTTAGCACAGAGATTACCACCATTAGAAATTCCTAATTTGCAAGATAATTCTCAGCAATTATCTTTAGAGTTAGATTCTTTGGTAAAAACGGCATCCGAAATATCAGATAATGTATCAAAATTGCATAAAAAATATACGCAAGAAACGCAGAATAAAAAATCAAAAGCTTTGAAAAATACAGAGTTGCAAAAATCTCAACAGTTGTGTCTTTTTTGATATATTCTACTATTTATAAATCAGGAGTAATTCAGGGTAACACACATGGAAATAAAAGGATATGCCGAGATTGATATTACTAAAAAGTATCGCTATTTATTAGGACGTAAATGGGATGAAACTTTGCCACAAGTTACCTTTATAATGCTTAACCCAAGTAAGGCTGATGAAAATGAAGGTGATCCCACACTGACTAGGTGTATTAACTTTACCCGGTCTTGGAAGAAATACGGTTCTCTTGAACTGGTTAATTTATTCGCTTATCGTGCTACAAAACCCTATGAACTTCGCCAAGTAGATGACCCTGTGGGACCGAAAAATAACTACTATATTGAATTAGCAACACAACGCGCTGACTTAATTATTTTAGCTTGGGGTAGTGGTGCAAATAAGCATACCAGAATTAAAAATCGTGATAAGGAAGTGCTAAGTCTAATTTCTCGTAAACAACCTATTTATTGTCTAGAGCTAACAAAGAAAGGATTTCCACATCATCCGAGAGGTCTTAGAAATAATCTAGAGCCAATTATTTTTCCCTATCAACAAAGCTAAATTTCAAATTTTCATGGTGACACTTTTTAAGTATTACTCAGATTTGTATTTTATCTCTATAAAAATCAACAACTATTTTGAAATAGGAGAAATTGCATCATGAATTTTTCTGAATATCAAACACAAGCATTGAATACAGATCAAATTCCTGCTGTTGAAGGTAGTGAATTAATCATACCGCTATTAGGGTTAGTTGGTGAAGTTGGTTCTTTGATGACAGAATATAAAAAACATTTACGCGATGGTGATGCACACAAATTATTTAAAGAAGGAATTGCAGAAGAATTGGGAGATATGCTTTGGTATATTTCCAATATAGCCAGTAAATTTAACCTAAATTTAGAAGAAATAGCAAACAATAATTTGAGAAAGTGTAATGACCGTTGGGGATGGAGAAATTCATCACCAATAGATGAGCCAAATACCATATACATTTTTGATAATGACTTCCCAGAAACTGAAAGATTGCCACGACAATTTGAAGTAGAAATTACAGAAGTCAGCAAAGATAATTCCGTGAAAATGAAAGCATTTATCAACCAGGAACAGATAGGAAATGATCTCACTGATAATTCTTATCAAAGTGATGGGTATCGCTTCCATGATGTTTTTCATTTTGCTTATGCTGCTATTTTAGGTTGGTCTGTAGTTACTCGTAGCATTCTAAAACGTAAGCGCAAAAGTAATCCTCTTATTGACGAAGTTGAAGACGGAGGTCGTGCAGTAGCTATTGAGGAAGGTATATCAGCACTTGTATTCAGCTATGCTAAAGATCACGGTTTTTTAGAAGGTGTTTCAACTTTAGATTATCAACTATTGAAGACTATTAAAAATATGACATCTCATTTAGAAGTTTCTCGTTGTTCATTGGGAGATTGGGAGAAGGCGATTTTCATGGGTTATGATGTTTGGAGACAAGTAGAGAAAAATCATGGGGGAAAGGTAGTTGTTGATCTTGATGCACGTTCGATTACTTATCAAATTTGAGTAAGCTAGACTCAAGCAATAAATCTATTTTCTTACCAGTGAAGCATCATAATTAATTGTCTGAATCAGGATGTCCAGGATGTTGTTTGAAATTATCGTGTTTTGATTTTCGATTGTCCATCTTTATCTGCGTTTATCTGCGTTCATCTGCGTTCAATTATTTTTGCTATTTTTAAACGAACCACAGAGACGCAGAGGACGCAGAGAAAAAATATCATTTATCTTTTTATTCATGCAATTAATTATGTTTAGAAGTCGGGAATCTTTGACCACAAACTAAAATCCTGTACATCCTTTAATCCTGTACTTCGACTTACTTCGACTGCGCCCTTCGACACCGCCCTGGACAGGCTCAGGACAGGCTCAGTACGAGTCGCTCAGTAACCAGATATCCTGATTCAGATAATACCTTTGACAGATGAACAGGTATAAACTCAGCATCTAAGATATCAAAGCCGGATTGATACCAAAAGTATGAATTCCAACTTTCATATTTGGACGCTGACACCTACAGATGTCTACAAGACACTAACAACAACTCCTCAAGGTATCAGCGAGGCAGAAGCAAATTTAAGATTAAAACAATTTGGTTATAATGAACTTCCTGAACCACAAACACGCCCTTTAATACTCCGTTTCACTGACCAATTAACCCATTTTATGGCGTTGCTGTTGTGGGTAGCGGGAATATTAGCTTTTATTTCCCAAACGCCGGAATTAGGTTGGGCAATTTGGGCAGTAATTTGGATTAATGCTATTTTTAGTTTTTGGCAGGAATATCAAGCGGAAAAAGCTTTATCAGCACTGAAAAAAATCTTACCTTCCCAAGCTAAAGTTTATCGTGATGGAAAATTATCTGTAATTGCTGCCCGTGAATTAGTTAGCGGCGATGTCATGCAGTTAGAAGAAGGTGATAAAATCTCCGCTGATGCCAGACTGATTGAAAGTCAATCTTTATATGTAGATGCTTCCGTACTTACAGGGGAATCTTTGCCTGTTCCCCGCATTAGCGAACCTGTCACCGCCGCAAATATCCATGCTTCGGAAGCGAGTAATTTAGTATTTGCAGGTTCTACGGTTGCTGCTGGTCGGGGACTGGCGGTAGTATATGCAACAGGGACACATACAGAATTTGGTCAAGTCGCCCATCTTACGGCAAATGTGAAGCGGGAAGCCAGCACTTTAGAGGTGCAGATTTCTAGGGTGGTTCACATCATTACTATCATTGCTTTGAGTATGGGGGTGGTGATATTTTTATTAACTAAGTTGCTGGTGGGAATGCAACTGAAAGAAAGTTTCATTTTTGCCATTGGTATTATTGTGGCGTTTGTTCCCGAAGGTTTACTACCTACTGTGAGTTTAGCATTGGCAATCGGTGTCAGACGCATGGCTACTAAGAATGCTTTGGTGCGGCGTTTGTCTGCGGTGGAAACTCTGAGTGCAACGACTGTTATTTGCACTGATAAAACTGGGACTTTGACTAAAAATGAAATGACTGTCCGCCAATTATGGATTCCTAATACTAATATCAATGTGACTGGGGTGGGTTATGAACCCAAGGGAGAAGTAGAAATTACCTCTAGTGAAAATCAGTCTCAGGTGCGGTTAATGTTGACTGGTGCGGCGCTTTGTTCTAATGCGCGGTTAAATCATCCCCCCAATTCCAATCAATGGCAAGCTGTGGGTGATCCTACGGAAGCGGCGTTATTGGTGGCGGCAATTAAGGCGGGTTTGCAGTTGGAGGAGTTGCAACAGCGATCGCCCAGGGTTCGGGAAATTCCTTTTGACTCTCACCGTCGGATGATGACGGTTTTGCTAGAAGGACATTTGCAGTTAGATAATGTTGAAAATTGCGAGTATGTGATTTTTACTAAGGGTGCAACCTTAGATGTGTTGCAACATTCGCGGTATTTATGGCATTCGGGGGAAAAGCTGGAATTAACGGAAACTCAGCGCGAGGGAGTTGTGGCGGCTAATGATCAATTGGCTAGTCAAGGTTATCGTGTTTTAGGGGTGGCGACAAGGCAAGGTGGGGGGGAATTAAATCAGCTAGATAATAATTTGTTAGAACAGGATTTGACTTTTTTGGGGTTGGTGGCGATGATTGATCCACCACGTCCAGAAGTTGCGGATGCGATCGCTCTTTGTCATCGTGCCGGCATTCAAGTTACTATGATTACAGGTGATTATGGTTTGACAGCAGCAGCGATCGCCCAACGTATTGGTTTAGCTAACGGTAAACCCAGAATTATCACCGGTGAACAATTAGGACATCTTTCTGATACGCAATTACGGCAAATCATCCACAAGCACAAAACCGGGTTAGTATTTGCCAGAGTCATACCAGAACAGAAACTCAGGTTAGTTGAAGCCTATAAAACCCTTGGTCATATCGTCGCTGTTACTGGTGATGGTGTCAACGATGCCCCCGCTTTACGTGCTGCAAATATCGGCATAGCGATGGGAATTAGTGGTACTGATGTTGCCCGTGAAGCTGCGGATATTGTTCTCATAGATGACAACTTTGCCACTATCGTCTCTGCAATTGAACAGGGTCGGGCGGTGTATCAAAACATCCGCAAGTTCATGACTTACATTCTCGCTTCCAACATGGCGGAGTTTTTACCTTTCCTAGCAATGGTGTTTCTGAAAATACCGCCAGCACTGGTAATTTTGCAGATATTAGCCATTGACTTAGGTACAGATATGTTACCTGCACTGGCATTAGGGGCAGAAAAACCGGAAACTGGTTCAATGGAGTTACCACCCCGGAAAAAATCCCAAGCACTGTTAGATTTACCTTTATTACTGCGTGCTTACTGCTTTTTAGGTCTGCTGGAAGGTTTAGCAGGGATGGCAGGATTTTTCTTTGTTTGGTGGACAAATGGTTATAACCTTCCCCAATTACAAGCACTTAGTCCTAGTATTTTATCACACTCAGCTAATGCCGCGACAATGGCGATTTATCACCAAGCTACAACTATGACTTTAGCCGTTATTGTCGCTTGTCAAGATGGTAACGTTTTTGCCTGTCGTTCCGAAAGATTTTCTATTTTGCGTTTGGGCTTTTTTACTAACCGTTTAATTTGGGCAGGAATTGCGGTGGAATGGATATTGATTCTATCAATTATTTATTCTCCTATTTTGCAAAATGTTTTCTCGACTGCACCTTTAAAACCATCTTATTTGTTGATGTTATTGTTTTGTCCACCGTTAATTTTAATAGCTGATGAATTGCGAAAAATAATTATTCACAGAGTCAACCATCAAGCTGAAATCTCATAGTTATCAATTGATAATTGATAATTGACAATGGAAAGTTACATCTTGCTCAAGGGTAGAGGATAGAAAGCAAGGAAAGGTTTTTAGTAAGTATTCAGCCTCCTGCCTTCTGCCTTCGTTAATTTTCTTGATCTTGAAAACTAGAGATTTACAACCCAATTAACCTCATTATCAGGGAGTATCCCAAATGTGTAAATTTATTTTTTAAATTTATTTTTATCTCACGAAATAAAATGCTCCAAGGCTGAATATGATTGAACCGCAAAGGGCGCAAAGGACACAAAGGTAAGAAAGTTGAGCCAGAGTTTTTGGTGTGGTTGCGTTGATTTTTGCAAAATTGGGATGCTCCCCATTATCAATTGTCAATTATCAATTGTCCATTGTTAAATCCTTGACAATATTTTGCTACCATACTACCTAAAACTTGTAAATCTATGGGTTTGGAAATATAATCATCAACACCAGCAGCTAAACAAGTTTCTTTATCTCCTTTCATAGCCATTGCTGTTTGGGCAATGATCGGAATATGCTGATATTGAGGATGTTTTCGCAGTTGTTCCACTAAACTCAAACCGTTGCTATCTGGTAAATTCACATCCATTAAAATTACTGCTGGTTGTATCTGTGGGAGAGTCATCCACATTTCCTGTGCATTCTTAACACAAGTTACTTGATAACTTAATCTACTTAAATAAATTCGCATTAATTCAGAATTGGCAAAATCATCTTCTAGTAACAAAATTTCTCTTGATGCACTGATGGGAATATGAGAAGAAAACTGAGAAGCAGAAGAATTACTCGTTAATTGACTTAATTCTAAATCTTTTTTTGCCTTGTCTTCTATTGCTTCCAAAACTTTTCCTGTGGGTTGAAGTGGTAAGATAATAGTAAAAGCAGAACCTTTATTTACTTCCGATTCTAACTCTAAAGAACCACCATGAATTTGAGCAAGTTGTTGTGTCACTACCAACCCTAAACCAGTACCTTCGTTGTTTCTAAAACCGGGGTTCATAATTTGGCTATAAGGACGAAATAGTAAAGATTGATATTCTTTGGAAATACCAATTCCAGTATCCCAAACTGTAAATCGTAAAGATGAATCTTGTGTAGCTACTCTTAAACCAACACTACCTGAATTGGTAAATTTGACTGCATTAAATAATAAATTCAAGAGCATTTGCTTCAGTCGCAAAGAATCAGCTAATAAAGTTGTTACATCATCGTTAATTTCTAAACGTAATTTCAAACCTTTATTAGCAGCTTTTTCTTTCACTAAAGCTAAAACATTGCTACATAATGATGGTACATCAATTACTTCCCATTGCACTTCTAGCTGGTTGGCTTCTATTTTGGAAAGATCCAAAATATCGTTAATTAAGTCTAGTAAATGTTTACCACTCGATTGAATAATGTGTAAATATTCTTGATGGCGTTGTCTGTCTGGTTCGTAACCTTGTGCTAAAAGTAGATGAGTAAATCCAATTATAGAACTTAAAGGTGTGCGGATTTCGTGACTGGTATTGGCGAGAAATTGATTTTTAAGTTGATTTGTGCGTTCTAATTCTTGATTATAATTGGCTAATTGTTGACATCTTTCTTGCCAAAATTGCATTTGCTTTAGTTGTGTTAAAGCTGTATGACAATGCTGAATTGTTCTTTTAATGAATTGCGATCGCAGGGGAGTTAAGAATGGTTTAATTGAAACACCATTCACGTTAGACTTTGATGTGGCAATAATTAGCCATGCCATCATACCGTTATCATCATCAACTAAACGCCAAGCACTGCCAGGTTTTTGTTTCTCCATTTGCTGCAAATCTTCCAGTCTGATGGTAGCGTTTAACCTCAAGTCCAGCTTTGTTCCAGGTTGGGATATTATTTCTATGATTGGTGTTCTCAGGGAGGGAGAACTAGAAACATAACAAATCTTACCCACTATTTCATCTGCTGGAAATTGAGCGATCGCCACCCAACGCGCATTTAAAGCTTTTTCCAGTTCGTTGACTACCGTTTGATAAATTTCTGCTTCTGTCTCTGTGGACTGCATCATATTAGCAACCAGCAGACAATCATTTAAACGACTCTGCAAATGATTTAATCTGTTTTGCAACCAAAAATTATCCCGCCGTTGCTGGATTGTGTGCAAAAGTTTTGATGTTCCATCGATCTGGGAGTTTTGTTCTGGTAAGTTTGAAGACTGCTGCATGGTTCACTAGACAGCCAAAGAAACTAACCTTGGCAGGAAATTATGAACTGGATTTTATGTATATTAACGGAGAAGTATCTTTTAATTGTAAATTATAACTGATAGTGTCTATTGTAACGCCTAATGCAACTGTTATTGAATCACATTACACATTTATTTTATTTTCTTCACAGAAACTTAAAACAATGGATACACAACTAGCTCAATTAATCATTAACGGCATTGCGGTGGGCAGTATTATTGCTCTAGGAGCAGTAGGACTAACGCTGACCTATGGAATTTTACGATTATCAAACTTTGCTCATGGTGATTTTCTTACCTTGGGAGCTTATTTGACTTTGGTAGCCAATGCCTTGGGTGTAAACATTTGGCTATCAATGATTTTAGCAGCATCGGGAACAGTCGCAGTAATGTTACTGACAGAAAAATTGCTGTGGTCAAAAATGCGGTCAGTTCGTGCTACTTCCACCACACTGATCATCATTTCTATCGGACTGGCCTTATTTCTCCGCAACGGCATTATTTTTATTTGGGGTGGTAAAAACCAAAACTATAATCTCCCTGTCATCCCTGCTTTAGAATTTGGGGAATTACGGATACCGCAAAATCAATTATTGGTACTAGGGTTAGCTGTGCTGGCGATTTTGTTTCTTCACTACATATTACAAAACACTAAAATCGGTAAAGCCATGCGAGCAGTGGCAGATGATTTAGACTTAGCTAGAGTATCTGGTATTAACGTTGATAGAGTAATTCTTTGGACTTGGATAATTGCAGGTACTTTTACTTCTTTAGGCGGTAGTATGTACGGTTTGATTACCGCTGTACGTCCGAATATGGGCTGGTTTCTGATTTTGCCCTTGTTTGCCTCTGTGATTTTGGGTGGTATTGGCAACCCCTACGGTGCGATCGCTGCTGCTTTTATCATTGGTATTGTTCAGGAAGTCAGCATCCCTTGGCTAGGTTCTCAGTATAAACAAGGTGTAGCTCTCTTAATCATGATTTTGGTGCTGCTCATCCGTCCCAAAGGTTTATTTAAAGGCACAATCTAATACCATTTTAGATTGTGGATTTTGGATTCTGGATTGTGAAAGTCTTGATATATCAACATTTGATCTTTTAATTGTTCAAATTCATCTTTCCAATTAGTATAAAAAATCAGCCTTCAGCCGTCAGTATTTAGCATCAACCTAATGGCAAGAAAGTTGATCGCTAAATACTAAATGCTGAAAGCTGATAGCTAATTATTCAATGATCTGAAAATAATAAGCTGCCACCAAGAAGTTGATCGCCAACAGTAGCAACGCCCAACTGGCACGGAAAACGTAAGAAGGTTTAGCAGCTTTTCCTTTGGAAGTCATAAATTTGGTTCTCCTGATTTAATCACTTTTCCACAAATAGCAAACATAAGCGCCAATTTTCCAGAAACTTTAAAAATATTTGTGTGGGGACTGGGGACTGGTGACTGGGGACTGGTGACTGGGGACTGGGTAATCAATTTTATGTTTTACCAATCACCAATTACCAATCACCAATTACCAATTACCAGTCACCAGCATGATAAGAACTCCGCACCAGAGGACCAGAACGAACATGACTAAAGCCCATGTCCTGGGCTATTTTCCCCAGTTCATCAAATTCTGCTGGTGTCCAATATTTTTGTACTGGGAGATGTTCCAAAGAAGGGCGCATGTATTGACCGAGTGTGATGCGATCGCAACCCACAGCCCGCAGATCCGCCATTGTTTCAATTATTTCTTCCTGAGTTTCCCCATGTCCCAACATTAAACCGGACTTAGTGGGTATACTGGCATCAATTTCTTTCACTGTTGCTAACACTGCCAAAGAGCGATCGTATTTTGCACCTCGTCGCACCGGACCTGTTAACCTGCGAACCGTCTCCACATTATGGTTATAACAAGCCGGTTGAGCATTCACAATCATAGCTATCCTGTGCTTTTGACCAGTTTCACCCACACCCGCACCACCCCAAAAATCTGGTGTGAGAACCTCAATTTGCGTTGCTGGGTTCATTTGGCGAATTGTTGCCATAGTCTTGACAAAATGACCCGCACCCCCATCAGCTAAATCATCACGGGCAACAGCAGTCAGTACCACATAGCTCAATCCTAACAAATGTACGGATTCTGCTACCTTTTGCGGTTCTTCCTCGTCTACGGGCATTGGTGCGTGACCTTTATCTACTTGACAAAAAGCACAAGACCTAGTGCAAGTCGGACCCATGAGTAAAAAAGTTGCTGTTTTTTGGGCGTAGCATTCCCCCCGGTTGGGACAGCGGCCTTCTTCACAAATAGTATGAATTTGACGCTGCTTAATAATACGTTGTACCGTGGAAATTTCACTAGCTTTACCAATAGAACGGCGTAACCAGCTAGGCATGGCAGCAATTTCTGATTTGAGTTCTTGTGCAGAATTCATATAATCTGTTGATGAACTTGAGAATATAAAAAATCACTGGGAAATACTGTAATATGATACCTATAAAAGTAAAGCTACCAATAGCTTACAAACCATTGTTTACAAGGCAAGCAGCAATTTGAAAATTTACTTCCGATTTCCTTACAGCTTTGGCAATTATATGGAAATATACTCTCCCCCAATTTACGCAAATCTTATATATAGTGGGAGAATTCTTAATGTCAGTCGGCGCATCAGCCATATAAACTTATAGTCTCTGGTAGAGTAATCAGTCGTGGCCAACAAAATTCTAGTTATCGATGACACTACAGTTGTCAGAGTAAAAGTCCGTGAAATGTTGCCTCCAGGCAATTTTGAGGTATTAGAAGCAAAAGACGGTTTAGAAGGATATAATCTCATCCTTAACACAAAAGTCAGCTTGATCATGTTGGATTTTATTTTACCGAAAATGAGTGGCTGGGAAGTTTTCCAAAAAATTCAAGCCAACCCAGAATTAAAGAAAATTCCTTTAGTGATCATGTCTGGCCGTAAGGAAGAGGTGACAGACAAAATTACCGAACCATTTGAATATTTTGAATTTCTCAACAAACCTTTTGACAATAGACAGCTGATTACTGCGATTAAATCAGCTATGGCAAAAGCAGCTAAAAAAGCCCGTACAGATGCTGTTACTCCAACAGCTACTGCAACAGCAGCATTAGGAGCTACTAAAGCTGGTACAGAAGGAGCTTCTGCCGCAGAAATTCAAGCTCTGAATGCTAAAATTGCCAAGATGCAAGCAGAAATTGATAATTTAAAGAAACAGCTAACTCAGGTGGTGACATTTATTAAGCAGAAAATTAAATAGGGTTTGCTGAAAAAGTCTCTTCGTTAAGGCAGGGAATAGGGAATAGGGAATAGGCAAGAGTTTGGGTGATCTGTTAGTAACCAATTCTTTGAAATTTCACCCGGAAAATGCACGCTTTTAGGAGTATACCCCTGAAAAATCCTGCACTGATTTCCTGATTTTCTACCTGAAACCCTTGATTTATCAAGGTTTTGAGTTTATTCAGCAAGCCCTAAATAAGTCTTCTTGGCTCTCACGAATGTTAAGAAAGATCCCGGTAATGGATAGCGAACCTCACAAGGGTAGGTTTTTAATATTATCTGTGAAGGGAAGACCTGGAAGACACGGAGGGAAAGTAGACAAGGAAGATTTGATACGCACAATGGTATTTTGACGGACTGTTCTGGTGACCAAGAGAATCTGATTTTGTACGGTTTTCCTCCCTTGTCCACTGTCCTTCCAAGTCGTCCTTGTCTTGCCCTCACGACAATGTAAAATACCGACCCTTGTGAGATATACCTATCTCCCCATCTATCTTCCCAGTCCACAGTCCCCAATTTATGAAGCTAGTGCTACTTCTACTTTTTCCTGTAATTCACCTTTTTGATACATTTCATACAAAATATCAGAACCGCCTAAAAATTCACCATTAATGTAAATTTGGGGAATTGTTGGCCACTCAGAATATTCTTTAATGCCTTGACGGACTTCATAATCAGAAAGCACATCAAAAGTCTCAAAGGGAACGCCCAAAGCATTGAAAATCTGCACCGCATTGTTAGAAAAACCACATTGGGGCATTAATTTAGTTCCCTTCATGAAAACCATAATTTTATTGTTCTTGATCAAGTTATCAATTTTTTCTTTAACTTCTGGTGTCATTGTTGTTAGTTCCTTTTTGCGGAGATTCAAAATTCCAAGGTTCATTCAATTTTAGATTGATTTATTAGATTGATTTATTAGATTGATTTATAGATTTTGATGAGATTGCAATTTTTTCACTGTCATGTAATTTATTCAATCCAAAATCCAAAATCCAAAATCCAAAATCCAAAATCTAAAATCCAAAATCTAAAATCTAAAATCTAAAATTAGTCAAGCTTCGGGAGTAGATGTTTTCAAAGCCAAGGCATGAATCGCTTCAGTTGACATCGCTTGCTTCAACGCACCATAAACCATTTGGTGTTGTTTTACAAGTCCCTTACCTGCAAACTGTGATGAAACGACAGTCACCTGATAGTGATCCCCACCACCTGTTAAGTCTTGCACCTCAACTTGTGCATCTGGCAGTTCTGCCTTAATCATGTCCTCAACTTGCTGTGGAGTAATCATCCCAATTCCTGAAAAAAACTTACTTCTCTATTATTATCAGGGAATAGGTGACAGGTGACAGGTGACAGGTGACAGTTAAGAGGCAGGGGAGCAGGGGAAGTTAATAACACAATCAACAATCAACAATCAACAATCAACTATCAACTATCAACTATCAACTATCAACTATTTTCTGGGATAAGCGGTATCAACAAAACCTAATTCAAACAGTTGTTGATAAGCTTTTTTACCTAATTCCCGTGTGGGGTTTTGACTCTTAATAATTTGAATCAATAATGGTACTGCTAATTCTGGCTGATTTAAAGCTCGATGTACTAGTGCTAGTTGATAGGTTGCTTCGTCGCGTTTTTGGGCAGTTTCCAGGGCTTTTTTGCGTTGAGAATCAGATACTCTGATGTCAATACCGGAAAAACTGGCATTTAAATCTTGGTAAAAATTAGATAGCTGATTATAAAGTTGGCGTGCTTCTTGGAGTTTTTTAGCAGCTAGGGTGTAGTTTTGACCGGAAACAGCTTGTTCTGCCTCTTTCATTAGGCGATCGCCACCTGCCATACTTAACAAGCTATTATTTTGGCTGTTGGGACGCAGGGTATTAGGTTCATTACCATCAATAGGTTGTGCTTGGTTATCGGGTAGCTGTATGACCTGAGCCTGTACAGGTGATAACAGACTAAGAATTGCAATAAGTGATAAAGAAGTAGCAGTAAGGTTCATGGGGTCAAATACTGTAACAAGTCTATAAAAAAATTATGGAAACTTTGGGTATCTTAACTCGGTTTGTGCTTGAGATACAGCAAAATTTAGATCACAACTTTCTCTGATGTAGACTGGACATCAGTTGAATAGAGTTCCTGTAACCCTGCATATTCAGTCAAGTATTCCATGATGAGCGATCGCCTTAATTCCTCTAATTCTCAAACTACAGGTGTACCTATAAGCAGCCAAGGAGTTGTTTTACAACGTGGTGGAGAAGAATTGATTTTAGAAAAAGTTTGGGAACGCTTTACCATCCGTCCGACAGCCAAACTTTCTCCTGAACAATTATCTCAGGTTTCTTGGGGCATTTGGCGGCGCACTATCCCCAGAGCCAAATTAGAAGTATTCACCGTTGAACCTAGCCGGTTAGACGCGGCCATGTCCCAAGCAAGGGCTGATGAAAAGGTAGCTTTTGCTAGTCATGTTTACAAGTTTAAAGATAATCCAGGTACTTATGTTTATTTAAGTGACCAAATCACAATTCAATTTGCGACTTGGGTGGACTCTGCCAAAATTAATACTATAGCTGCCACATATAGCTTAATGGAAAATCAATCAGTTCCAGGGCTACCTAATACATTTATTTTTCTTGTTAGCAAACAAACCACAGAAAATCCCATTAAAATTACCAACCAATTGCAAGCACTTCCAGAAGTTTTAGCTGCTGAACTAAATATTTTTATTCAACAAGAACCACATTATAAACCTAGTGATTCTCTCTATTCTCAGCAATGGTATCTTAACCATAATAGCGGTAATCAGTTAGGAATAGGTTCTCATATTTCTGTAGAACAAGCTTGGGATATTACTCGCGGTGTGCGTTCTGTGGTTGTTGCCGTTGTAGATGATTCTTTTGATTTAAATCATCCAGATTTTCAAGGTTTGGGTAAAGTTGTTGCGCCTAGAGATTTGAAAGAAAATGATTTTTTACCTTTACCTGGAGAACAAGAAACCAGTCACGGTACTGCTTGTGCAGGAATAGCTGTAGCCGAAGAAAATGGTCAAGGAATTGTTGGTGTTGCTCCTGGTTGTGCTTTAATGCCAATTCGCACCACGGGATATTTAGATGATGAATCTATTGAAGATATATTTAATTGGGCAATTAATCACGGTGCTAGTGTAATTTCTTGTAGTTGGGGAGCTTCTGCTGTTTATTTTCCTTTATCTTTGCGTCAAAAGGCGGCTATTACCCGCGCTGCTACTCAAGGAAGAAATGGTAAAGGATGTGTAATTGTTTTTGCCGCTGGTAATGCTAATCGTCCCATTGATGGCACTATCAATGAGCAAAATTGGCCAAAGAATATTTTACAAGGTAAAACAGCTTGGTTAAGTGGTTTTGCAGTTCATCCAGATGTAATTGCGGTTTCTGCGTCTACGAGTTTAAATAAAAAAGCAGCTTATAGTAATTGGGGTGAAAATATTTCTGTTTGCGCTCCTAGTAATAATGCTCCTCCAGGAATGTGGTTTCAAGAAACTGGTTTTGTTTACACACAACCAACCATAAATACTTCTCTTCTTGGTTTGGGAATGTTTACTACAGATCAACTCGGAACAGCTGGTTATAATCCTGGAAATTTTACTAATAATTTTGGTGGTACTTCTAGTGCAACTCCTGTAGTTGCTGGAATAGCAGCTTTAATTTTATCAGTTAATCCTGATTTAACGGCTCAACAAGTTAACCGTATTTTACAAGAAACTACTGATAAAATTGTTGATCCAGAACCTGACCCACAATTAGGTTTGCGGGGTGGAACTTATGATAGTAATGGTCATTGTATTTGGTTTGGTTATGGTAAAGTGAATGCTGCTAAAGCTGTACGTGCAGCGCAACAGTTGAGTAAAGTGGCATCAAGTGTTAACAAACAACTAAAAGGTGAGAATAAAAATATAGTGGCAATTCCTGATAATGATCAAAGGGGAATCAGGAGTATAATTACGGTGAATGAAAATGTCACTGTTGCAGATATTCAAGTAACGGTGAATATTACTCATGAATTTTTAGGAGATTTAGAAATTTATTTAATTTCTCCTAATAATCAACAAGTGTTGTTACAAAGTCGGACATTGGGAAAACACACTCAGTTAGAAAGGACTTATAGTGTGCGATCGCATCCTGTCCTTAAACAATTACTTTCCATCTCTGCTAGGGGAAATTGGCAATTACAAGTTATTGATAATTCACCTCCAGATGTGGGTCAATTGAATATTTGGGAATTAATCATAGGATATGCGTAATAATGCACCCAAAAATCAATTTCTCATCCATATAAACCCAATAAAAAATATTCGGTTTTAACCGACTTTAGCCCGGATTTCTCACTAGAGGAAAAAATAATTGATGAAAAGCCAGAGCAAAACTTTGTAGGGGCGAAGCATTCGGGTGATAAGCTGTTACACAGCTAAATTGTATAATCCTAATATTCTGAACTCTTGTGGAACAGGCAAGATGCCTGTTCCACTTATACAAATTAAATGCACAACAGCTTACCTATGGCTGAAACTAGTTCATATTCTGTCCGAATGCTATCCGCCCTTACGATTAATGAATCGGTGTTCTAGATAAGAACAAGCAAAATTTACTCAAACTTTATATACCTGTATATACCTGTGCGCCTTTTCATCGCCTTTCCGTAGTGTCGCAAATGGGCGCTAAACAAAAATGCTAACATCCTCAAGATAGATATCTTATTTCTGGAAGTATGCAAAAATAAAAGTAGCAACAAGTGTAAAAAAAATTGAAATCGTTTTTTATTCTTGACTACTGACTGCTGTAAGGGTTTAGCAGTGCTAAACCCCTACTCCTGTAACTCCTGTACTCCTGTAACTCCTATCCCCAGGAGGTAATACTTATGATAGATACAGATATAAAAATTGTTTCTTTAATTCCTAGTGCGACGGAAATTGCTGCTACTCTGGGTTTGCAAAATGCTATAGTTGGGCGATCGCATGAATGTGATTATCCCCCAGAAATTTCCCATCTTCCAGTTTGCACACAAGCACGGTTAAATGGTAAAGCTCCTAGCAATAGCATTCATGATCAAGTAAACAAAATAGTACAATCTGCTTTGAGTATTTACAACATCAAATTAGATGTTTTAGAGAAATTGCAACCTACCCATATTCTTACTCAAGCTCAATGTGATGTCTGTGCAGTCAGTTTACCAGAAGTAGAGAAAGCTGTCACCCAACTTACCCACAGTTCACCACAGATTATCTCTTTACAGCCTAACACACTGCGGGATGTGTGGGGTGACATTGAGAGAATAGGTCAAACCTTTGGAGTAGATTCAGTAAAAATACTTGAAAATTTAGAAGCCAGAGTTAAAATTTGTAACCGAAAAGTTCAAGGACTGTCTGTAGCAGAAATGCCTACAGTTGCTTGTATCGAGTGGACTGATCCGGTGATGACGGCTGCAAATTGGATACCTGAGTTAGTTAATTTGGCAGGTGGACAAACCTTGTTTAGTGTTACGGGTAAACCTTCTGCTCTCATCAACTGGGAAACCTTGGTTGCTACTAACCCCGATGTAATTATTTTTATGCCCTGCGGCTTTAATTTACAACGGACTCAACAAGAAGCGAAATTATTAACTCAGCGTCCAGAGTGGGAAAAACTGCACGCTGTTAAAACTGGCAGAGTTTTCATCACTGATGGTAATGCTTATTTTAACCGACCTGGACCGCGTTTAGTTGATTCTGTGGAAATATTGGCAGAAATATTGCACCCAGAAATATTTGATTATGGTTATCAAGGTACTGGGTGGCAAACTTTACACAACTAAGAAGAGTATTTAAGAGAGCAATTAATCATGAGGCGAAGTAGGGGCGAAGCATTCGGAAAATAGGCTGTTCATAAAATTGATAATTGTTCCCCCGAATGCTTCGCCCTTACAGGAAAATAGGCTGTTCATAAAATTGATAATTGTTCCCCTGAATGCTTCGCCCTTACAGGAAAATAGGCTGTTCATAAAATTGATAATTGTTCCCCTGAATGCTTCGCCCTTAGAGGAAAATAGGCTGTTCATAAAATTGATAATTGTTCCCCCGAATGCTTCGCCCTTACAGGAAAATAGGCTGTTCATAAAATTGATAAGCTGTTACACAGCTAAATTGTATAATCCTAATATTCTGAATATTCTGAACTCTTATTTAACAGGCAAGATGCCTGTTCCACTTATACAAATTAAATACACAACAGCTTAATTGCTCCCCCGAATGCTTCGCCCCTAAGACTCCTGACTCCTGCTATAATATTCTAATTTCGATTTGGTGCAAGCGTGGTCCGCTAACTGAGACTATAGTAAATTCTAGATTCTCATAGTTGAATACTTCCCCTTTGGCGGGTATTTTTTGCAACTGATAAAGTACAAAACCTCCCAAAGTTTGATATTCTCTTGCTAAGGGTAAATTAATATGTAAAACTTCATTTAGGTCTTCTAGATTTATCTGTGCTTGCACTAAAAATGTTTGCTTTTCTAACATTTGCACTAACAAATCATCAGTAACTGTTGGTTCACCTGCATTACCAATAATTTCAGCAATTACATCTTGAATTGTCACTATTCCCACGGTAGCGCCAAATTCATCAACCACTATCACCATCGCCGGTTTTTCTTGCTGCATCATGGGCAATAATTCGCTCAGAAGTGTCTGTTCTGGGACAAACCGGGGGGGACGCATCCAAGGGTAAATTTGTGTTTCTAAGGTCATTTTCCCCTGGGATAACGGTGTTGCTAAATCTTGAAAATAAACAATACCGCGAATGTCGTCTAAAGATTCACCAATGATGGGATAGAGAGAATGTCCAGTAGATGTCATTTCTTGTAATAATGTTTGAAAAGTAGCATCTTCTGGTAAAGTAATAATGCTTGTCCGGGGAATCATTACATCTTGAGCGGTAATTTCTCCAAACTCAAAAATATTATTTAACAGTTCTCTTTCTGCTAATTCTAAACCTGTTGATTCCCGTTCTGTTGATATAATTAATTGTAATTCTTCAGGTGTAACTGGAGGTCTCCAACTTTGACCTGTGTATTCAATGCCAAATAATTTTAACAGGTAACGGGTTGATTGGTTGAGAATCCAAATTACCGGACTGAAAAATCGGACTATAGCTTTCACAGAAGGACCTAAAAACCTGGCCAGTTTTTCGGAATACAACATGGCCACTGATTTAGGAAATAATTCTCCTAAAACTATTTGTAAATAGGCAAGTAAGAAAAAGGTAATGGGAATTGATAGAGAATGAGCCAGAAAATTACTCAAATTCCCCGGTAAAGGCCAGGACTGTAACCATGCGTTTACTATGACGACAATGCTATTTTCTCCAATCCAACCTAATGCCAAACTAGAAAGGGTAATACCTAATTGGGCAGTAGATAACAACCTGTCAATACTACGTTGTAACATTTCTACAGCGATCGCAGGTATATCACCAGCTTGAACCAGCTGATGGATACGAGTTCGCCGCACTGTCACCATTGAAAATTCTGCGGTGACGAAAAAGGCATTAATTGCTATCAGCAGTAGCACTGACAACAGTTTAAACCCTATATCTGTCCAAATTAACTGAGAAAAAGCACTCACCTCTCAAGGTTATGTTAAAGAATTTTGGATTTTAGATTTTAGATTTTAGATTTTAGATTTTAGATTTTAGATTTTAGATTTTAGATTGACCCCATATTGGGCAAAGTTTAAACATACCTACAGTCAGGGGTTTGTTATTCAATTGGAAATTTTGAATATTGGGTTCAAAATCCAAAGGCGAAAATCTAAAAGTCCGTCAACATTATTGTCATACTAAAACGCTAATAATAGCATTTTTATTTTTCCACAGGAATATCGGATACCTGTAATTTCAGTTTTTGGGCGGGATAATCTGTTAACGCCAGTGATACACTGCTCACATCATCTAGTAAAGCTGTAGGAATGCTGATTGTACCTGTAAAGGTTGGACCTTTACCTGGTAATTCGGCGGGCAATCCCTCTGTAATGGCGCTCAAAGTTCTGCCTTTATCATCAGTAACATCTAAAAAACTATACAAGAATCTAACAGTATCATTAGCTTGATTCTGCATTTTGACTCTTAGTATTAAATCACCACCAGAGTAACGAACCGATTGTACAGACATTGTTACGCCTTCGCTCTCAGCCACAACTGGAAATCCTGGTTCTAGTTTTTCTTCTGCTACTTCTTCGCGCTTTTGGGCAGCCTCAGATTTTTTGGCTGTGATTTCTTCTTCTTCCTCTCGTTTTTGTGCCTTCTTATCAGTTTTATTATCTTTGATTCGCGCTTTTACAGCTTTGATAATATCTTCCTCTTTTAATAAATTTACTCTGTCCGATTGGGCGTTATTATTCCTATTGCTGGCAAATTTGCTAGTGGGGCGACCATCTGGTGACGAAACACCTTTGAGAGCAGAACTTCCCATCGAAAAACCCAAAAATGCGCTCACAGAACCTGCTCCCAGCATTAGGGTTAACAAAATCAACGTCAGAACTACAGTGGAATTTATTTTCATCGCTGACAAGCTATTACAGAAAAAACATAGTCTATATATTAGTCAAGAAAAGCAGAGACTGGGGACTGGGGACTGGGGACTGGTGACTGGGGACTGGTGACTGGTGACTGGGGACTGGTGACTGGGGACTGGTGAGTGGGGACTGGGGACTGGGG
>NZ_JACJUZ010000067.1:0-30069 GCF_014299995.1 Sphaerospermopsis sp. LEGE 00249
GGACTGGGGACTGGGGACTGGGGACTGGGGATAGTTAATTTTGACACTCTCCGGGCTGAAGCCACGGAGATTCTTGGTTCAACGAGTCCACTTAGATTAGATCCCTTGCGGTGTCTAACAAGCGAGGTGGTTCTCTCCCCAAGCAGTGCCTACGGTTTTGGATGGACAATCAAAATGTTAAACCCTACGACCTGAATAAGTATACTGCTGTATTAGCGTCGGAATTTGATTTTGCTGAGAAATTAAATTCAATGGCTACTTCAAAAATCTAGGCTTGTTGGTGCAATATTCAACATTGTTTAGTAAATAATCAATCAGGACAATACTTTCCATCTCCCCACACCCTACTTAACTGGTTGCAGTTTTGTCACCTTGAGTTTAAAGTTACCAACCCCAGTTTCTCCAAAAGACCGGACACGAACAATATAATTTCCTGTTTCGGCGATGCGGGTAAACAGGAGAGAATTACTTGTACCATCAGGTCCATCATCATTTTCTGCCACCGTTGAACCATCAGGACCTAAAAGAGTAATAATAGTGTCAAAGTTTTCAGATGACAAATCAATTGCTAAATTATCACCTTTATTTAATTTGACTGTATAATCACGCGCAAACCCCCCTTGACCTGTGGGAATATCTGTAGCTGTCAATGTATCAGCAATTTCTGAACTACTATTTAAGGGAATGGGTTTATATAAATTATTTATATTTATATTTGTATTTGTATTTCCATTATTCGTATTTTGAGCAAATACTGTATTTATACTGATTAAAATTGTCAGTATACTTACAGGAAAGATGATTATTTTTTTTAAACCCACTGCAAAAGCTCTGTTCATAAATGAAAACATTTTTCCCTCAAACACAGGGTATAATTTTGTTAATTATAGATTTATCACCCACAAGTTGCCCATTAACTCTAGGCTGATCTATCTTTACCCGTTGTAGCTACAGCAGCTACCCCCAATACAGAAATATCACCTTGATTAAGTGTATATACAGCAGATTTGACGGTTGCGCCAGTAGTATAAATATCATCCACTAACAGCACGGGTGCATCTGGACGAATACGGCTAAAATCCGATCCTAGAGCAAAAGCATCTGCTAAATTTTGTTCTCTCTCTGCACCGGATACGCTAAATTGTGCTTTTGTATCTTTAACTCTGGCTAACCCATTTGATTTTAATTTTAACCCAGTGATCTGACAAAATCCTTGGGCGATTATTTCAGCTTGATTAAAACCCCTTTCTTTGAGCTTTTTTGGGTGAAGTGGTATGGGTACAATTACAGGTTTTTGATTTTTTAATGTACAATTTAATATCCATGATTCTCCTAGATACTGACCCAATAACCGCCCCATTTCTGGCTGGTTTTCATATTTCATGACGGCGATCGCCCTTTTTAATGTTCCTCCATAACTCCCCCAACTAAACACGGGTAAAGGTTGTTTCCATAAGACATTGGGGTTTTGCAGATGGCAGCTTTGTAATTGTTTATTACAATATTGACAAAGTTGCTGTTTTGTGCTTCGCTGGCAGATAGGGCAATTGTTCTGTAGGAATAAATTTAGTAAATTTTTAAACATAGTAATTGCTAATTGCTGATTGGTCATTAGTTATTTTTCCCAGTCACCAGTCACCTCAAGTATTTCACATACACGCGATCGCATCTTTTTGTTTCCACTCCTGTCGCGGGGATATATCCATTATTCTCATAAAGCTGGACTGCTTCTTTTAAAACGCTGGCTGTTTCTATCCAAATTTGTTCAAATCCGCGGTTTTCTATAGTTAATTCTAGCTGCTGTAATAAATATTTTCCTAAACCTAAACCACGAATTTCTGGTAAAAGATACATTTTTCTGATTTCCACAGCCTGTTCTCCCCGTTTTATGGGATAATATGCCCCTGTACCTACTATTTTGTTTTGGTGTTCAATTACCCAAAATTCACCACCAACAGCTAAGTAATATTCCTCAATTTCTAAAACGTCTCTATCTGCACCGTCTGCTTCCCAACCTAAGCCATATTCTGCTAAGACTGTACTAATTACGTTTGCTGCTGCTGTGCAATCGCTCTTTTGCCAGTCACGAATGATAAAGTTTTGGTACAATAGTTTCATGTTGATTAGGGAATTAAGAGGAACGAACCGCAAAGTACGCAAAGTACACAAAGGAAGGATGTTTTCGAGAGATTTTTTGTGTCAGAGGTTGAATTTAAAATCTAAGTTAAATATTAAGGTAAGTTGTTAGTATTAATTATCAGAATCAATCTAAAATCCAAAATCTAAAGTTACTAAACAGTTGCAAATATTGAAAAATAATTGATACACTTGTTCCTTTATACCAGTTTACAGTGAAGCAGCGCCCATAATGGTGCATATCAAGCGGGTCGAACTTACTAATTTTAAGTCTTTCGGTGGTACAACTTCTGTCCCTTTACTACCGGGTTGTACTGTCATTTCTGGTCCTAACGGATCGGGAAAGTCAAATATTCTGGATGCATTGCTGTTCTGCTTAGGACTATCCAGTTCTAAGGGAATGCGTGCTGATAAGTTGCCAGATTTGGTTAATAATAATCAAGTCGCTAAAGGACGTAATGCCATTGAGGCTATTGTAACTGTTACTTTTGATATTTCTGATATTGTCTCACGCAAAGACGCAAAGGCGCAAAGTGAAGAAGGTGAAGAAGGTGAAGAAGGTGAAGAAGGTGAAGAAGGGGAGGAAGTTAAGGAAGTAGAAGAAGCGGAAAATAACTCCCAGTCCCCAGTCACCAGTCACCAGTCACCAACTGAGTGGAGTGTTACTCGACGTTTACGGGTTAACTCTCAGGGTGGTTATACTTCTAATTATTATATTAATGGGTCTTCTTGTACTTTGACTGAATTACATGAGGAGTTGGAAAATTTAAGGATTTACCCTGAAGGTTATAATGTGGTTTTGCAGGGTGATGTCACCAGCATTATTTCTATGAATGCTAGGGAACGTCGAGAAATTATTGATGAGTTAGCTGGTGTTGCTGCGTTTGATAGAAAGATTAATCAAGCTAAGGGAACTTTAGATGAGGTTAAGGAAAAGGAAGATAGTTGTAAAATTATAGAAGGGGAGTTGACTTTACAACGCGATCGCCTTTATCAAGATAAGCTAAAAGCAGAAAAATATCGTCAGTTAAAACAGGAGTTTCAAGAAAAGCAATCTTGGGAATCTGTGTTATCATGGCGTTCTCTCCAAGCACAACAGGAAAAGTTAGCAACGGATATTCAAGCTGGTGATGTTGCGTTTACTCAAATTTCTGAAAGTTTAAATACTGTCAATCAAAATATTGATCAACAAAGTACACTTCTCAATGAATTAAATGCTCATGTAAAATCTTTGGGTGAGGATCAGCTTTTAGCGGTTCAGTCTACTTTTGCAACCAAAGAAGCGGAACGCAAGCAACTTCAACGACAAAAGGGTGAGTTAGAGTCTCATTTACAGGAAACTGTTAAACGGTTAAACCAAACTCAACAGGAAATTCAAGAGTATCAGGTTTCTCGCCAAGAAAATCTACAACAATATAATTCAACAAGTTTAAATTTAACGTCTCTACAAAATGAACGCAACCAAGCACGAGAAAGGTTAGAATCATCTCGTCAAGTTGCTTCGGAAATTGCTACCGCTTCGGAAGTTTGGGTACAACAACAAACAGCTTTAAGTCGGCAAATTGAAACTTTACTGCAAACTATTGAACCTCAAAGAACTGAGCAAGCACAACTGAGAGAAAGGAATTTTCAGTTACAGGAACTTATTACAGAAGAATCTCAGATTCTTGCTGATTTAGAACCACAATTGACAGAAAAACAAGCAGAATGCGAAAAATTAGAAGTTGAGTTTAACGGTTCTAGTAAACCGATTCAAAATTTAGCAGAGAATTTAGCAGCGACAGATCAAGAATTACAAATACAACAAGATACCCAAAAACGTTTATTACAAGAACAACGCGATAAACAACGTCATTTAGATAAACTGGAAGCACAAAACCAAGCACAGCAAGAAGTCCAGGGAACTCAAGCAAGTAAATTAATTATTCAATCTGGTTTACCAGGTTTGTGTGGATTAGTTGTAGATTTGGGTAAGGTTGAATCTCGCTATCATCTGGCTTTGGAAACTGCTGCGGGTGCAAGATTAGGTCATATAGTAGTAGAGGATGATCGTGTTGCTGCTGCGGGAATTGAATTATTAAAACAAAAACGTGCGGGAAGAGCAACTTTTTTACCTTTGAATAAAATAAAAGCTTCTAAGTTTACCCCAGATTTAACACTGCGTTATGTTGATGGGTTTGTTGAATATGCGATGAATCTGGTAGAGTGCGATAAACGCTATCAAGAAGTTTTTAAGTATGTTTTTGGAAATACAGTAGTTTTCAGAACTTTGGAACAAGCGAGAACTCAAATCGGACTTTATCGCATTGTTACTTTAGATGGGGAATTATTAGAAACTAGCGGTGCTATGACTGGTGGTAGTAATACGCAACGCTCAAGTTTAAAATTTGGCACTTGTGAACAAAAAGAATCTGAGGAAGTTGTCAATTTAAGGACGCGACTAGGAGATATTGAAAGAGTTTTAGAACGTTGTGCAGAAGCCATCACTAATTTATCTGCTCGTAGTAAACAGCTTTCTTTAGAATTAACGGAAGCAAGACAAGGGCGCAGAGAACAACAATTATATTTAGAACAGTTGAAAAAAGAGGTAAAAACCTTAAACGCGCAATTAGAAAATACCCGCTCTCAACTATCCCAAAATACTGAAAAATTCAATCATGCTCAAACTCGGTTAGAAGTTCTAGATCTGGAATTACCAGATCAAGAAAATCAACTGCAACAATTACGACATACCTTAGCTGAGTTGGAAGCATCCCAAACCCCCAGCGAATGGCAAGAAATTCAAGCTACCATTAGAGAACAAGAGCAGCAATTACAACAAAAAGAAACTACTGTCAGGGAAGTAGAACAAAGATTACAAAACCTGGAAAATCAGAAACAGCGTTTACAAGAGAAAATTACTGAATCAGAAACGCGAGTTATTGAATATCAAAATGAAAAAACTAATCTTGAAATTCAACAGTCAACAGTTAACAGTCAACTTGCAGAACTGAATACTCAAATTACCGCAACTCAAGCTAGTTTAAAAGAACTTGAGCAAAATTTAGGTGAGGAGAAAAAGAAACGAGATACAGCAGAACAGGAATTAAGAGATTTAATATTACGTCAACAAAAATTACAATGGGAAATTGACAAGCTGCAACAAACCCAAGAAAAACGCAGAGAAGATTTAACCACACTGCAAGCGCAATTGCAAACCTTAGCCGCAGAATTACCCAACCCCTTACCAGAAGTACCAGATAAAGTAGATTTAGAAGAATTGCAGAAAGAGTTACGTAGTTTAGGCAAACGTTTACAGGCAATGGAACCGGTAAATATGTTAGCTTTGACTGATTATGAAATAGTAGAAGGACGTTTACAAGAACTAACCCAGAAATTAGAAACTTTAGAAGCAGAAAGAACAGAATTATTATTAAGAATTGAGAATTTTACCACTTTACGACAAACTGCTTTTAAAGAAGCTTTCGATGCAGTAAACGAGAACTTTCAATCAATTTTTGCCACCTTATCCGATGGTGACGGTTATTTACAACTTGATAACCCGGAAGATCCCTTTATTAGTGGTTTAAACTTAGTTGCACACCCCAAAGGAAAACCCGTACAACGTTTAGCATCCATGTCTGGGGGAGAAAAATCTTTAACAGCACTCAGTTTTATTTTCTCACTGCAACGTTATCGCCCATCCCCATTTTACGCCTTTGATGAGGTGGATATGTTTTTGGATGGGGCAAATGTGGAAAGATTAGCGAAAATGATTCAACAACAAGCACAACAAGCACAGTTTATCGTTGTGAGTCTGCGTCGTCCGATGATAGAATCAGCACAGAGGACAATAGGGGTGACTCAAGCTAGAGGTGCTTATACTCAGGTTTTGGGGATTAAATTGAAATCATCTGATAATTGAATTAGTTAATAGTATTCAAATTTCGGACTAACTAAGTGGCTAAGAAAGAAGCAAAAACGGATTTATGGGTTCATAGCCTTTTACAAGAGGCTAGGATATATTTAGAACCTTGCGTAATTACGGAAATTTGAAGGATATTGATAAGCCCCTTATTGTATCTGGAATTTTGCTTGCATTACGAGAAGCGGAATCTGGCAGCTTTGAAATTGATAAGCTAAAGGGTGATGAGATAGACACGGATGGAGAAAAAATATTCAATGCCATTGAGAAAAACCTCAAGCGTTCTAATGTATCTCCAGAAGTTAAGCGAGATAAGATTCTTAGTCAGTTCTCGATTATTAAAGACACTCATATTCTGAATGAAGTAAACCCATCCCTCAATAAAACTCCTCTCAAGCATTTTACTGAGTTTTTGCACGAAAAAATCTACAAGAGCATAAAATACATCAGTTCCTCAGAAGATTATTTAGGGCGTTTTTATGGGGAGTTTATGTCCTACTCTGGCGGAGATGGGCAAACACTTGGCATCGTACTGACACCAAAACATATTACTGATCTATTTTGTGACTTAGTTGATGTAAAGCCTGATGATGTGGTTTTAGACCCTTGTGCAGGGACAGCGGGGTTCTTGATTGCTTCCATGCACTATATGCTTGCTCAAACGGATAATGATAACAAGAAAAAGAGGATTCGACAAAATCAATTGCACGGCTTTGAATTACAGCCATATATGTTCACGATAGCTACAACCAACATGATTCTTCGTGGAGACGGTAAGAGCAACTTAATCACTGAACTTTGAATTTTTTGAGCTATAGTATTGTCATACAGAGTTATGACAAGCAAAAATATGAGAGTTAATGCAAGGCTCGATGGCGATCGCGCTAGTAAGTTTAATTACATTCGCCAGAGGACAAATCAAGGTGCGTCTGACATTATCAAAGTGGCGATCGATCTTTATTATGAAAAATTACATCAAGAATCCCCTGTAAAGCCTTTGCAACTCCTTAGAGAATCAGGGCTGATTGGTTGTGCTGAAGGGGACTCTGATTTGTCGGTTAATTACAAGCAATATCTCACTGAAAGTCTTAACGAAAAATATGGTAATCGTTGATTCTGGCTTTTGGATAGCACTAATCAATCGCCGTGATGATTATCATGTTCTCGCTCAAGAAGTTTTAGATACGATTGATGAGCCTCTGGTTACAACATGGTGTGTAATTACGGAAGCTTGTCATATTCTCTTGAAACGTACAGGCACAAATGCTCAACAGACGTTTATTCATAGCTTAGAAATTGGTGCTTTTGAGGTTTTTGATCTCAAGGTTCAAGATGGGAAAAGAATCAGTGAATTGATGAATCAATATAGTTCTCTGCCAATGGATTTAGCGGACGCTTCATTGATTATTCTTGCCGAACATTTGGGGCATGGGCGGATTCTATCTGTTGATTTTCGGGACTTTAATACTTACCGCTGGAAAAATCGTCATCCTTTTGAGAATTTGATGTCTATTAACTAAAAATCATGACTCACAGTAATAGCGATCGCAAAGGTTAAGAAATCGGAGTAGATGGATTTAGCGAAAATGCTAGAGTGATGATATTGATGGGGCTAAGTTGAGCTATGACCATTGCAACCGGAATACCAATACAACAGCAGTTACTAAGTTTTGGTGATTTTATCGTCCGTTATGGTGACAGTAACCGCTACGAATTGATTGATGGAGAGGTATTTGATTTGGAACCAACAGGCTACCATGAAGAAGTTTCAGCTTTTACCACCACAAAAATCTGCGCCCAAATTGATGTAATAGGTTTAAATTGGTTTGTCCTTCAGCGAGGATTACTACGTCCTTCTAACTTGGGTATGACAGCATTTCGACCTGATGTTATGGTTATTGACCGCAATGAACTTGCGAAAGAACTACTTTGGAATGACCAATCAATCATCACCCTGGGCAGTTCGATTAAATTTGTGATGGAAGTAGTTAGTAGCAACTGGCAAAACGACTATGCGCGTAAAGTCGAAGACTACGCAATTTTAGGTATTCCTGAATATTGGATTGCGGATTATGCAGGTCTGGGCGGGACTCGACATATTGGGAAACCCAAACAACCAACCCTTTCCATTTGTACGTTAGTGAAAGGAGAGTATGAAATTCAGCAGATTCGAGGCAATCAACCCATTACTTCGCTGACATTCCCAAATCTCAAACTGACAGCCGAACAAGTTTTAAAGGCTGGCAGATAAAGTGCGATCGCTCAAATTAGACTGATAAAGCGAGATCCTTTATAATATACTGAATAGACAACATATATTAGACAACCATTCAAGTATGGGAGCTATCTATGTTGTTACAAGAACTTAAAGAGCAGATATTTAAACTACCATCAAGCGATCGCAAAAGATCAATAATTGTTTATTCACTATCAAGAAATGGATAGCTACATTAGAGTAAAGTCACCCAAAATATTAGCAAAAATATAGTTTTATTTAACATTAGGAGAAGTAAATGGAAGGTAAAATATTTATTAATAAAATTAAATTACAAAACTTTCTCTCCTATGGAAGTGATGCGGAAGAAATTGAATTACAACCGCTAAATGTATTAATTGGACGTAACAGTGCAGGGAAATCTAATTTAATAGAAGCTATTAGTATTTTAAAAGCAACACCCACAGATTTACCAGCACCATTTCGTCAAGGTGGAGGTATTAATGAATTTTTATGGAAAGGTGAAAAAAGTAATTCTATAGCTAATATAGACGTTATATTAAATTATCCAGAAAGACATGAAAATAATCTACATTATAAATTAAGCATAACAGAAGTAGGACAAAGATTAGAATTAGTAGATGAAGCTATAGAAAATGCACAAGTCTATGAAGGACGACAAGATGTATATTTTTATTATCGTTATCAAAATGGTCGGCCTGTTTTAAATATTAACACAATTACAGATGATGGTAAGGAGTTTAGAAGAAATCTCCGCAGAGAAGATTTAATTTTAGATCAGTCAGTTTTATCTCAAAGAAAAGATCCTGACTTATATCCTGAACTTTCTTATCTGAGTACAGAATTTTCTCAGATAGGTTTATATCGTCATTGGCAAATTGGGAGATATTCAGAACCAAGAAATGCTCAAAAAGCTGATTTGCCTCAACATCCTTTATTGGAAGATGGTAGTAATTTAGGTTTGTTTTTAAATGATTTAAAATATAGATTAGGTAGTAGAAAAATTATTGAATATCTAGAAAAATTTTATGAAGAAGCGGAAGAATTAGATGTGAGAATATATGGCGGTACTGTACAAATATTTATTCGGGAAAAAGGGTTAATTCAACCAATTCCAGCTACTAGGTTATCTGATGGAACATTGCGATATTTGTTTTTAATGGCGTTACTTTTAGATCCTACTCCACCACCACTAATTTGTATTGAAGAACCAGAATTAGGTTTACATCCAGATATTTTACCAACAATTGCAGAATTGTTAATTGAAGCATCTCAGAGAACTCAATTAATTGTCACCACTCATTCTGATGCTTTGGTTTCTGCGTTGAGTGAATATCCTGAATCTGTAGTAGTTTGTGAAAGAGATAATACAGGAACTCATTTAAGGAGACTTAAACGAGAAAAATTAAAAAAATGGTTGGAAAAATATACTCTTGGTGATCTTTGGAGAATAGGGGAACTTGGTGGAAATAGATGGTGAGTATTCGTATTTATATTGAGGGTGCTGGAAATGCAAATGATGATGACGAACTTTTACCAATGCAACGTCCAGGTTTTAGAAGTAAAATTATTGGAGGTAAGGAAACTACAAGCAGTCTCCGTGAAGGATTTAGTCAATTTTTTCAAGAATTAGTTGATCTTGCTAAAGAACAAAAAATAGAGTTTAGGATAGTCATGTGCGGTTCTCGTGCAGATGCTTATGAAAATTTTAAACGGATATTTTCTATATTTCTCGCAAACATACTCTCAGCATTGAGCAAGCACGGCAAGCAGTATTGGGTTTGAATAACAAAAATATAGTCAAATATAGTTAGGGTTTGCTGAATAAACCTAAAACCTTGATATATCAAAGGTTAGAGGCTGATAAACACAGAAATTAGTGCAAGGGTTTTGAAGGGTATACCGGAAAAAGTGTGCATTTTTTGGGATTTCAAGAGATGGCAAAGAAATTTTCAAATCTCCTCCTGACTCCTGACTCCTGACTCCTGACTCCTGACTCCTGACTCCTGACTCCTATGCCCTCACGGAAAGACTTTCTCAGCAACCCCTAGTTATTTATCTACATCAGTCATGTGAGGTGGGAATGATTGATAAAGTGTGATCACCTAACGCATTAAATCGCCAATATAAGTCCCAATTTGTTTAAGTCCCTGCAAAACTTGTATACGTTCTGATGTATTTTCAAGTAACCGATAAGTATGCGATCGCGTATATTGAGGGGCATCTTGGCTGCGATCGCATTTCAAAAACAATACTTCTCTGCCATTTGTCACCATTCCATAACAACTTGACTGCAAATTAGGAGCGCTCAACAAGTAGGTGAGTGCTTGAGGAATTCCTGCGGTAACGTCTAGCCTTGCAGGTTTTGATTCGATTACCAAAATCCAAAAACTATCTTGGATTACCAAAATATCAATTCTGCCTTGAACCACCATAGCATTAGCTTCGTCAGCAACTTCGATATTGGTGCTTACTTCTGCTTTTACCAAAAAAGGAGATTGATAGAAACCAGCCAAATCTAGCAATGGCGATACCACGACAAGCTTAACAATTTCTTCGAGTGGTGCTTCCTCTTGACTGAGATAGGTATAGTTACGAGTGAGGCGATCTAGTCCTTGTAGTTCCGCTTCGGTTAGAGTCGGCGCATTATTTAACCATTCATCAAAAAAGCGATCGCTAGAATTGAGTCTCAAGCCAAAGGTTTGACGGAGATTGCTAAGGGTAAGGCTACTAGCATTTGTAATCACAGTTAAATCCTTGTAGCAATTACATGAATTTTAGAAGTTTAGGAATTTTATCTAGGTTCTAATACTTAATATACGATACATACGAAGAAAAGAGCGATCGCGTTCGCAAAGCGTCTCGGAGGGAACTATCGCTCTGCGGGAATCGCCAATCTATAATTATTAAGTGATCGCTGTATAAGAAATCATCAGAGTAAATAATATTGTGATATTTTGGTGTTGAGTTGGGGTGATCGCTTGCCGCAGGGTGTTATACGGAAAAATTCTGTATAATACTAATAACGACAGGTAATATCAGTAACAAACAAATTGAACAGCTTTTTCTACAAAATATTACTCAAATAATCGAATTGTTTTTGACCTATGATTTTTTAGAAATGACCAGAGATATTTTGATTATTCATTAGTGCGAGTTCACTATTTATGGAAATACTACAAATTAACTCCTTTTTCTGCTAATAACTGTCTTAATCTAGCTAATTCTGCTTCCGCTAAATCTGCACGCTGCTTTTCCTGTTCTGCACGTTGCTTTTCTTGTTCCACAGGTGTAGGCAACCAGTTATTATCTCGATCATACCAACGTAGCCACGATCTAGTTAATCCTTGATATTCTCCATGCCATAAGCCTAAACCCAATTCTGCTTCTTCTAACCATACCCCTAGTCCATTTATTGACAAAGGCTGATAACGACTCATTACCAACCCAAAACAATTAAACTCATCTGTATAACGGTTATAAACAAAATAATAGGGGATTCTCAGGATTTGTTCATAAACTGACCATTTATTAGGCGGTTGATTAACTTCCCTTAAACTTCTACCTAAATCTTCCGCTTCCGTACCTGGTGAGATCAATTCTATAGCCACAAAAGGATTTATTCCCTCCTGCCAAGTAACGTAACTTAATCTGAGTTCTGTCTGTTGATAAAATCGAGACACCCCCAACACCGCAAACCAATCAGGGCGTTTATACCATTGGGGATGGAGAGGATCATAATATAAGTTTAAATCACTGCCTGTAAATATATTATCTTCAGTATAGGTAGGTGGACGAAACGTAAGGCGTAATAATTCAGGTTGTAATAGGTGAAATTCATCTGGCAATCCCCGTTCCTCCTGATTTTCACTAGGTAAATCATACATTGTAGGCAATGCTTCTTGGGGAGATAATGGAGGATCTATTTGATACATGATTGATTAGCTCCCTGCGTTAGCGTCGCTGATTGAGGATAAGGTTCGCAATTTGAGCATTTAAACTTATTATAACCACCTAGCTGAACATAGATGCGACCACAGGAGGACACGGTTGCTGATTCCTATATGTTTTTAGATGGGGCGAATGTGGAAAGATTAGCTAGAATGATTAAAGAATAGGCACAACAAGCATAGTTTATTGTTGTCAGTTTGCGCCTTCCGATGATAAAATCAGCCGAACGTACAATTGAACGTACAATTGGCGTAACTCAACCTCAAGGTGATAAGCAAAAGGCAAAAGGCAAGAGTAGAATAATATTCTGACCAATTACCCATGACCAATTACCCATGACCAATCACCAATCACCTTGATTTTCTGTTAAAAATAGTTTATATACAAACCGGATTCGAGATTGCCTACGGCACGCTAAGATAACAGGACGACCTATAGAATGACCTCCGAACAAATAATTAGACGTTCCGATATATTAAACACCCAAGTAATTACCCGCGATAATGGCAAAAGGCTGGGTATCGTGAGTCAACTTTGGGTAGACATTGATCAAAGAGAGGTTGTGGCGCTTGGGTTGCGAGACAGCCTGATCTCTATCTCTGGACTGCCTCGCCAAATGTATCTTAGCAGTATCAACCAAATCGGTGATGTGATCTTGGTTGATAACGAAGATGTGATCGAAGATGTTGATGTGGAAGCTCTCAGTAACTTGATGAACTGGGAAGTGATCACTGAAACAGGGGAAGTATTAGGCAGAGTTAGGGGCTTTAAATTCAATGGCGAAAGTGGTAAAATTTACTCTATCGTCATCGCCTCCTTGGGAGTACCCCAAATACCTGACCAGTTTTTGAGTACCTACGAAATATCCATAGATGAAGTTGTCAGCACCGGACCGAGTAGACTAATTGTATTTGAAGGTGCAGAAGAACGGGTAAACCAGTTAACAGTCGGTGTTTTAGAACGGTTGGGTATTGGTAGAGCGCCTTGGGAAAGAGATGCAGAAGAAGAATATGGTTATTCTGCACCCCGCGCAGTTTCTCCAGCAAACCAGTTACCTAGCGGAGTACCATTAGAACCACCCCGGCCAAAAGTTCGCACTCCTGAACCTGTAGCACAGAAAGAGGAAGAATGGACGGAAGATTATATAGAAGAAGAAATACCACAGCGTCGGGTAATGGAAGCCCGCGCTTACGAATCCATACGCTACGAAGAGGAAGAAGAAGATAACTGGAGTGAAGCAACGAGTAGCGATAGATATCAAGCACCAGCACCTAAAAAACCAGCACCTCAACCCTACAGCAAAACCTACGCTGATGAATATGATGATTATGATGATGTAGAAGGTGATGCTTGGGATGATGCACCCAAACCTGTGAATATTCCTAAGAAGGTGAAGGAAAGACAGGTGGAATACGAGGAAGAAGGCGGATATTAAGTTTTGTGAACCCCCACTACTAAGAGTTAGAGGGGGTTTTGATTAATGAAACTTCAAAATTAACTATGGTGTAATCACAGACTTAGCCATTTCTACCAAATCTTTCTGCTTACCTGCTTTTATGCCAATAGTATACTGTACTCCCTTTTGTCGCCAGGTTAAGGTAGAATCAGAACAATTAGCACCACATTTAGCATCTACAAAATAAGCAGTTGTACCTTTAGTTAAAGATACCGCTTTACCAGTTAGTCTAGGGGTTTTACTATTAATAGCTTCCGCACTAATCATACCAAAACGGCAAGCTGTACCTCCAGTACAATCAGGGCTAAATCCTAATAAAATATCATACTTGTTTTTGTCGGCTGTTTCGATAATTGCGTAAAGTGGGTTTTCCCCTTCTAAACCAGGAATATAGTTAGGTAATAAAATTGTAATTTTCGTGTTTTTCTTTAATTTGGGCAAAATAGATTTAAAAACTGGATGAAGTTGAGCAGTTTTATTATTAACCTGCTGTTTTGCTATTACCTGCGGCTGATTTTTTACCGATGCTTGAGCAATATCATGAAAATAGCTGGTACTAACTAGGAAAAATAAAGCTAACAAAGCACTACTTTTTTTAAAATTGAAAATCATATCCACACACCTGGGTCATTAACAAGAATATTACAAATATAACACGCAGAAACCAGGTTTCTTAGCATGATTACAAATATTCTGACTCCTGACTCCTGACATTCTTTAAAAATTTAAAATATCTAAAGATTCTTCAATTTCTAAATCTAAAATAATCGCTTGAGTATCTTTATGTTCTTCTATTTTTCCATTTTGCCAATACAAATCCGCTGCTTTCTGGAAATCTTCAATTGCTCCCTGTTTATCTCCTATAATTAATCTGGCATTTCCTCGATGATAATAAGCATCTGTATAATTAGGTTTAATTTTGATCACTTTACTAAAATCATTGATTGCTGCTTCATAGTTGCCTAAATCAAAATGAGCATTACCACGATCATAATAAATATCTTGATCATTAGCATTTATCTTAATTGCCTGATTATAATCTTCAATTGCTCCTTCATACTCCCCTAATTCATAACGAATATTACCTCGATTTTTATAATCAATAATATCATCATTATTGTCCAGAAAATCATCCTGTGATTCAATTTCTTTGATTATTTTTTTCTGTTCATAGAAAATCTGCGGATTTTGTGAATCTATATGCTCATTATCTATAGCAGTGGGGAAATTTTCTAAATAAGATAATAAACCTCCACCGTATAATAATTGATGGATACCAAAGGAAATTTTACCAGTTTTTAATTTAATCATTGTTGTAGGTAAAAATCCTGCTAAAAATAAATGATATTCTGATTGTGCTTCATTAACTTCTTGTTTAATTAAAATACAAACAATAACTGTATTTTTTTCAACTTCCTCTGCACTTACCGACCATCTTACCTGCTCAATTGTACCATGACGAGATTTAACTTGTATACGAATTTCCGGATTTTTAGTTAGTGTAAAATCATGTCTTCCATCTCCTCCCATTCGTTTTTCATAATCAACTTCTGTAATTAAATCTGCTAAACGTTCTTTAACAACTTCTTCACCTAATTTACCTTTAAGATTACTAATAAAAACGTTACGAACTGGGGAAGTACGTTTATATTTTTCTGCCATTAACCAGCAAAAATTTCTTAATATTTTTAATCTTTCTCCTGAAATAATAGTTAATTCACTATGATTTCCTGGTGTTTCACAGTGCAGTAAACAACCAGAATTTAATCTTTTAATAAAATCAGATTGTAGCGATCGCAATAAAGTAATCCAATCCATTTATCATTGGTAATTGGTAATTGGTAATTGGTAATTGGTAATTGGTAATTGGTAATTGCGTTATTTATCTTTTTCCCAATCACCAGTCACCTGTCACCTGTCACCTACTTCCTAAAATGTTACCTGTTCACCAGGTTTAGCTGCAATAACTCGTGTAGATAAATTGTTTTTTTCTAATAATTCCTGAAATTCTGCCACACTTCCCTTTGCTTGCAAAAAGTTGTTTAATACACCCTCAAATTGAACATCTCCACCAGCAGCAGTAGGAATAATAATTCGCGGTTGTAACCATTTAGCAACTTCTAAAGCACTTTTCATTCCTTTAATTATTGGTAGTCCCAAAGGTAAACTTAAATCAATAATTGGTGTAATTACCACATCTACTGGTGCAAACTGCTGGAGTTGGTTTGAATGATTTCCATGCGGTTCATAATACAATTTTCCACCAGTTGCTAACTCTGTGATCAGATACCCATTTTCTAACAAAGTTGGTCCAATTTGAGAACCGGGAAAAGCTTTAATTTCTACTTGACTATTTAAAGTGAAAGTCTCACCATGATCAAGAGAGGTTATATTTTTATAACCCAATTCTTTTACTACTTTAGTTGCATTGGGAGACGCGACAACTTGAATATTCTTGTCCAATTTTCTCAAAGTGGGGGGATGTGCATGATCCTCCAAACCTTGAGACAACAAAATCAAATCTATATTTTCTGGTATTTGTCGATCTTGCGTTCGAGAACCTTTAAATAACCAATCTAAATTATTAAAGGTTAATGAGTCCACCAACCAAGGATCTAAAAGTATCCGCTGTCCACCAATTTCCATTAACCAACTATTGCTGTCTAACCAAGTGAAATACATAACTTTGAAGGTAGTAAGAGTAGTGCTGATTTTTATTATTAATTATAATATTAATTATAATATTAATTATAATATTTATGATAGTTTTACTAACTGATCACACTGATTTTAAACACGAATACACAGCTTGTTAATTACGAATTATCAATTGTCAATTGTCAATTATCAATTGTCAATTGTCAATTGTCCTTCGCTCCTAATATTTGTAATAGTTTTTCCACATTATCTATATCTCCTACTATACGCCGAATTGGATGAGGCCAAACCTTAACAAGTGTAGGAGTTGCCGAAACCTGATCAATTTCTGCTTGCTCTGGATGTGTTAAAACATCAATTACCTTGAGGGTGTAAGGATAACCAAGCGATCGCTCTAATAAATCGTGTAAATTTTCTAAAATGCGCTCAGTATTCATACTATGACCAGCAACAAACAAACGCAATACATAACCTTGACCATTCAATTTTCCCTGTTGTGGATGTAAATGATTTTGCTGATATCGGGATGGTATATCTGCACGATCTAAACGCACAATTAAATCATGATCTTCCCAGAGTTGAGGGAAAGAAGAACGATAAGTAGCTAACACCATGCGATCGCACAAACCCTCTTGCCAAGGTGCTGTTTGCCACACTATATCCCCCGTCCCAAAAATTGCCCTCAGCACCGACTGATGACGCATCACTGCTGGATAAGCTTCCGCAAAAGTCTGTACTTTTTGTGTCCGTGGATTTAACCAATGATCAATAGTAGCTGTATAACAAGGTACTAAAAAATGTGGCGGCTCTGATAAATCCAGAATTTCCTGCAAAGCCGCACACAGATGTAAATGCCATCGACCTTGCTTACTAGGGTCAATACAGTAAATTAAATCTCCCCCTGGTGTAAAAAGAGCAATACCCTTAAACAACTGGGGTGTAGATAGTTTGTCTGTAGTTAGCTTGGTCATTATGTTTTTTCAGGGAATAGGGAACAGGGAATAGGGAATAGGGAATAGGGGAGAAAAATTTTAGATTTTAGATTTTAGATTTTAGATTGGAGTTGACAAAAACAATCCAAAATCCTTGCATCCAAAATCCAAAATAAAACACTCCTGCTTCCTGCCTTCTGCCTTCTGCCTCCTGCCTCCTGACTCCTGACTCCTGCCTCCTTGTTAAACACGACCTCTGAGGAATTGCATCATTTCATTAGGAGTTGGTGACATTTCAATAGCGGTTTCCTCAGTAATGCGACCTTCCTGATAGAGATTGAATAAAGCCTGATTCATGGTAATCATGCCATCAAAACCGGCTTGTTTCATCAACTCCCCAATTTCATCATACTTAGCATCTTTAATCCATTCTTTAACAGCCTCAGTGTTAATCAGGATATCGTGGAAAGCTGCCCGTTTACCATCGGTCGTGCGACACAAACCTTGAGCAATTACCGCCACTAAAGACTCAGAAAGCGCCACCCGCATAGCATCTTGTTCTTCACCAGAGTACAAATTAAGAATCCGTTCAATAGTTTTCACCGCGCTGTTAGTGTGCAGTGTTCCCATAACCAAGTGACCAGTTTGAGCCGCTTTCAAGGCAGTATTCACCGTTTCTTTATCCCGCATTTCCCCCACCAGAATCAAATCTGGGTCTTCCCGCAAAGCTGCTTTCAAGGCGTTGTCAAACTTACGAGTGTGCATTCCCACCTCCCGCTGCTTGACCAAAGACTTACGACTTTGATGCACAAATTCAATAGGATCTTCAATAGTGATGATATGCTTGGGCATTTCTCGGTTGATGTAGTCAACCATTGCCGCCATTGTCGTAGATTTACCAGAACCAGTAGGACCAGTCACCAAAATCAAACCTTTGTGATAATGGCAAATATCCCGAAAAATCGGCGGTAATCTCAACTGATCAATTGACAATATTTTCAAGGGAATTAACCGCAGCACCATTGCATAACCGCGCAAAGAGTCAAAAACGTTAATCCGTACACGGGCAAATTCGTACTGAGTCGCACCGTCAAATTCCAGGTTATCCTGAAAGCGTTGGATTTCTGCATCAGTCATGATCTCATGCAACCAATTAACAAAAGTTGCTTTATCCGTTTCTGGATAGTTCGTTACTTGAATTTCTCCTCGGTTACGGAAACGGGGTATTTCACCTATCCCCAAGTGAACGTCAGAATATCCTTGATCAAAAGCTTCTTGAACAATTTGAGCTAGGGTCAGTCCCGCAGGTGGTTTAGAACTTGCCGGAACTGTTGCCCTTGGTGCTGCCATTGGTGGTGGTGCTACTGGACGTTGACCTGCTACTGGGGGAGGTGGTGGTGCATTGCCAGCTGGTGAACCTACTCTGGGATTCTGCAACATTTGTGTACTATTGCGTTGTGTCATAGATGTTGCTACCGGTGGCGCTGGTGGTGCTGGTGGTGCTGGTGGTTTGGGTGGTAGATTGCGAGATGGTAATTCTGTCATATTATCTTCAACTTGGGTAAATCAAAAATGAAATCGACAATTAATTTCTTGATGAATCACAAAAGACCTCTCCAAAATAGAATGTATTAATTTGTCATAAGTTGTAGGGGCGAAGCTTATGGGCGATAATTTAACGGAAAAATCAGACATCTAGATATCCCAAATGCTTCGACCTGCCCCCATAAATAGGTTCCATAATTTCTTTTCTGGAGATGTCTAAAGCACTATTTTGAGTTTAAGCCTGGGAAATTAAGCACAGCAGTCAGTTTGAGTTCATCCACCTCCATCTGTGTTTTTTTCGCAGCTAATTCCAGGATTTACAGGATTTATTAGTTATATACAAATTCTTTCATCAATATAACCTGGTTTTACACAGGTTAACCTTCAGTATTAAAACGTAAATATTTCTGTAATGCTATGTAATTTTTCTACCTTAAATTACAAATACCTAATTTTTCTACCCCCAAATGAGAAATTCACCAGCTATAAAAGGCAGCAGGGAAGAGGATTTGCGGCAACTTTACTTTTAGTTACATACTGCGGTTTTTTACGCCTTTCTACTTAGGACTTAGGCAAGATTGGACTAAAAACCTGATTCTTGCGTAGGGGTAATTCATGATTACCCCTGCTTTCGTTCTGTTTTGCATCAGTCCTGCATAACTTTTTCAACCCAGTCTCTTGAATTATGAGAAGTAATCCTAATTTTGATAAGAAATGTTAAGTAAAGCAGGTCATTAATTTCGGAGATCATGATTGGACTATTCTCTGCACAAGGTTATATTCCTCAAGATATATGCTCAAGCAAGACTGACTACACAAAGGGGCATTTGAGGAGATATCCATAATTACAAAAAATAAACTGTAAAGTTTAGTAAAGAAATGCTCATCTTTTCCATAAGTTTCTATATACTGGATTTCACTGAATCAAAACAGTTAACTCGTCAACAGCGAGGCACAACTGAAATTCAAATTTAAACTTTGCTGTGTATTTGGGAGGAAAAGTCATGGTTTCGGCTCAAAGCTCTAATCAAGGGAAGACCTACTCCTTGTTAATGATTAAAAGCTTTTTAATCTGGACTTTCACATTGGCAGTATGTTTGTTGGTTGTCGGTTTTCCATTAGTTGTAGTAATGGCTACGGTCGGATGCCTGTTGTCGATAGTCCTACAATCTGTAATGCCTGTCAGTGCTGTGTTGCTGGTAGCAGGTGGTTTAATCATGTTCAATGTTTTGACAGTTTTGATCGTGGCTGGTGTACTAACTGCTAAAGGCATTCATCCCAAGGAAGTTAAATGGTTAAGCTGGCTACATGGTGAGGCAGAAAAAGCGCAAACCACGGTTTATGCTGCTTGTCCTTTAACTTGCGAACTCAAATAAATAACATTACTAAATTCGACAAACAGTGCATCTGCCCGGTTAAGCCGGGTTTTTTCATGTTTGAGGGAACAGGTGACTGGGGACTGGTGACTGGGGACTGGTGACTGGGTAAAAATAACTAATAACTAATAACTAATGACTAATAACTAATAACTAATGACAAAAGTCTCATGTCTAATGTCTAATATCTAATGACTAATGACTAATAACTAATGACTAAAAAAATTGGCATTATTTTAGGTACTCGTCCTGAAGCGATTAAACTAGCACCAGTAATTCAGGTTTTCCAAAGTTCTCCAGATGTGGAAGTACAGGTTATTCTTACAGGACAGCATCGGGAGATGGTTGCACAGGTGATGCAGCTATTCAACCTCAAGGAAGATCATAATTTAGAGATTATGCAGCCTAAACAATCTCTCAATGATATTACTTGTAGGAGTTTGCAAGGTTTAGAAGCTTTATTTAAAGAACTAAATTTAGATTTAGTTATAGTCCAAGGAGATACAACAACTGCTTTTGCAGCTGCTTTGGCAGCTTTTTATCAAAAAATTCCCGTGGGTCATGTGGAAGCGGGGTTAAGAACTGATGATTTATTTAATCCTTATCCAGAAGAAGCAAATAGAAGGTTAATTTCCCAAATTACTCAATTACATTTTGCCCCTACTTCCTTAGCTGTGGCAAACTTGCAAGCTTCAGGAGTTTTGGGAGAAATTCACTTAACGGGTAATACAGTAATTGATGCGTTATTGAATGTGGCTGCAACTAACCCAGCTTGTGAGATACCAGGTTTAAACTGGGGTAAATATCGGACAATTTTGGCTACAGTGCATCGTCGGGAAAATTGGGGTGAACCACTACAAGCGATCGCCCAATCATTTTTACAGATTTTAGACAAATTTCCTGATACCGCTTTATTACTGCCTTTACACAAAAACCCCACTGTGAGAGAACCCTTACAGCAATTATTGGGTAAACATCCCCGGATCTTTTTGACAGAACCATTAGATTATGGTGAATTAGTAGGAGCAATAGGGCGATCGCACCTTTTATTAACAGACTCTGGTGGTTTACAAGAAGAAGCTCCCAGTCTCGGTAAACCCGTGTTAGTTCTCAGAGACACCACAGAAAGACCAGAAGCTGTCACCGCAGGGACAGCTAAACTGGTGGGAACGGAAACTGAAAGTATTGTTACTGCTGCTAGTGAGTTACTGACTAACCCAGAAGCCTATACAGCAATGGCTAATGCTATTAACCCCTTTGGTGACGGCCATGCAGCAGAACGCATCTTGCAAATTGTGAAAAATTATTTGAGAATTAGTAATTGGTAATGGGTAATTGGTAATTGGTAATTGGTGATTGGGTAAATTATCAATTATCAATTATCAATTATCAATTATCAATTATCAATTATCAATTATTAATTGATACCCAAAGCCCTGCGAGTAGTAGGACCAACTATACCATCTACAAGCAAACCATTTCGGCGTTGAAAATTGCGAACTGCACTAGCAGTGCTAGATCCATAAACACCATCAACTCTGATCCCTAAAGCTCTTTGCACGGTTCTCACACGCTCACCTCTAGCACCTGGTCTTAATAATACTCGACCACCAACACCAACCCCTGAATGACGACGATATCTACCAGGAGTAGTACCTAGCCATCTTTCCGCAACATAATATCCTTGGTAAGGTCCAGAAGTAATTTGAGCAAAACCATTTCTCACATTACCAGTATTGCCAATATTTGTACCATTAGGTACACAAGCTACAGATGAGTTAGCAGTGCTAGGACCACTACGGATAAATAAACAACTACCATTAGTTCTGACATATTCGGCGGAAGCTTGCTGAAGGGGAGCAAGGGAAGCAACAAAAACACTCACACCAGCTAACGCTAACCAAGCAGAAGACTTGAGTAATTTTTGCCAATTAAACTGCAATTTGGGCAAATTCAATTCTAAATTAACCGGAGTCTCTTCATTAGCCATGTACATATAGGAATAAGCCATATATTCCATGATTTTCTGCTCCTTTATGTAAATAATTGGGATATTGCAAAAAATGACTTTGCTTTTTTCTAGATTTAATCTAGATGTATTTTATACTCCTAATTTAGCAGAGTTGTTAATACCTTATTCCGGCCTTTCAACTGTCACAGTACTGTATTTTTAAGTAATCATCACATACTGAACTAAACAGTATTTTTAATTGCTAGTTAATTAGGGTTTGCTGAGAAAGTCTTTCCGTGAGGGCATAGGAGTCAGGAGTCAGGAGTCAGGAGGAGATTTGAAAATTTCTTTGCCATCTCTTGAAATCCCAAAAAATGCACACTTTTTCCGGTATACCCTTCAAAACCCTTGCACTAATTTCTGTGTTTATCAGCCTCTAACCTTTGATATATCAAGGTTTTAAGTTTATTCAGCAAACCCTAATTACTAGCTTGCTGGAAATTATCAAAATTATCAGAACGAATTTGACTACCATTGCGCCATACTTCTACTTTTTCTGGACTAACTAAGTAAGAAAAAGAACCGTTATCTGCTCGATATTTATTTTCACCAACATTCCAAGCAAGTATCTTGACAGCTTGACTCGTATCTTGCTTTAATTGCCCAATATAAAAAAGTTGACCATTTTCGTTACAGACTTGAATACGAGCTTTTGCAGTTTCACCTGTGATCACTATAATTCCAGTACATTCGTGATTAACTTTTACGGGTGAAACATTGATGGGAACGGGTTGTGAAGGTGAAACTGGTTTCTCTAAGGGTAGTTTAGCAGTGGTGGAAGATGATAAAAGTTTCAGAGGATCAATTGCTAATCGACTATTTTGATAAAATTCAAAATGCAAATGAGGCGCTGTACTGTTACCTGTTGATCCCATTTCTGCAATAATTTGTCCTTGAGTCACCGTTTGACCTTTGCTAACTAACAAACGATTATTGTGACCATATACTGTCATAGTACCATCGGGGTGTTTAATTTCAATAAAATTACCTAATCCCCAATCATCCCAACCAGCTTTTACCACTTTACCAGATGCAGCCGCATAAATAGGAGTTCCCATAGCACCTGCAATATCAATTCCTTCATGTTGATGTTTACGGAAACCTTGGGAAATTATCCCCTGAGTCGGCCAAATTAAGTTGCTACTAGGTAAAGGACTTTGGTTAACTGCGGAAGCTTTGACTACTGGAGGTAATGCAGAGGTAGTTGTACTAATAACAGTTGTTAAAGATATCAACCCTATCAAGATATAAGCACATAATCGAGAAATAGTATTTTTGTTCATAAAAAACTCTACTCTCAAGTTCTTTTCTAAAGTTCTTTATTTGCTGTTTCAGCATTACTCACCTAGTATCAGGAAAATTGTTACCATACGGTATGTTTATAAGAAAATCGAGTAAGCCAAAACCACGCCCGATCAAGTATCGGAACTTGGTGGACATACTTTATCGAACCCTGATGAATGTGGATATGAATTTGGCAGATGGACATCATCAAGACTAGCGACATATCTAGAAATAGAGACAGGAATAAAGTTAAGTAGTTCGCAAGTAAGGAGAATTTTAGAGAGAAAAAATTAGGGAGCATCCCAAATGTGTAAATTTATTTTTATCTAGGGAAATAAAATGCTCCAAGACTTGATATGATTGAACCGCAAAGACGAGCCAGTGCGTTGGGCGGCTCTGCCGACTTGTAGCAACTGGCGTGCAAAGGACACAAAGGTAAGAGATTGTGAGAGATTTTTTAGTGTTGCTGCGTTTATTTTGTCAAAATTGGGATGCTGCCAAAAATTACGTTTACCTTTGGGCAAATTACAGTCTAGAGAACAAACAAAATCCAGAGAAACGTAGATTATTTAAAGAGAAATTAGCCGAATCTTTAAGAATAACAAAATCAGCCCCAGAGCGTTTACAGGTATGGTTTTGGGACGAGAGCGCATTTAGTTTAAGAGTGATAAAAAGAAAAATATATTAACGTATCCATCACTGAGTTGTCAAGTAATTTACAGAAACTAAATAAAACCCTTATCCCATAATAAATACTGGCATTATTCATTATTGACAAGTTTAAAAAAGAAGTCGGGGATCTAAAATCCAGATTTCATCAAAAAAATAAACCCCCGACTTCCCAAAGAAATCGAGGATTTAAGTAAAATAGCATTTACCAAGTTAGTGAGGTACAGAGTTTTTTATCTTAGGGAATTGGGAATTGGGAATTGGGAATTGAGAATAAATTAGGGTGTACCTCATGAGACTGGGAAACGCTATATTCAGTTAACAGTATTCAATTAAACAGCCACTAATTCCTTAGTAGGAGGCTTACTGTTACGAATGTTATTGATTGCTTCTGCATAATCAGGAGCGTTAAACACAGCAGAACCCGCTACAATAGCATTAGCGCCGGCTTCCAAAACTTGCCAAGTGTTATTGGCTTTGAGTCCACCGTCAACTTCGATCCAAGGATCTAAACCGCGTTCATCACACATTTGACGCAGTTTACGAATTTTGGGAACTACGCTAGGAATAAAGCTTTGTCCACCGAAACCGGGGTTAACGCTCATAATTAGCACTAAATCACACAGTTCCAGTACATATTCAATTAATTCTAAAGGTGTACCGGGGTTTAGCACAACACCAGCTTGTTTACCGAGTTCTTTGATTTGTCCCAAAGTCCGGTGTAAGTGAGGTGAAGCGTTATGTTCAGCGTGTACAGAAATAATATCCGCACCAGCTTTAGCAAAACCTTCTACATATTTTTCTGGTTCCACAATCATTAAATGGACATCCAGAGGTTTGGTTGTAATCGGACGAATCGCCTCCACAACCAGAGGACCGATTGTAATATTAGGTACAAAACGTCCGTCCATTACATCAACGTGAATCCAATCTGCTCCCGCTTTGTCTACAGCACGAATATCGTCACCCAGACGACTAAAATCTGCTGATAGGATAGATGGAGAGATAACTATAGGCTTTTGAGATGGGTTTTGGGTCATGGTTAGCGGGTTCTTAATCGTCCTTGTCTGTAGGCATTGTAACAAAATATGGATTTTTTGGAAATTGGTAATTGGGGATTGGGGATTGGGGACTGGTGACTGGGGACTGGTGACTGGTGACTGGGGACTGGTGACTGGGGACTGGTGACTGGGGACTGGGGACTGGTGACTGGGGATTGGTGACTGGGGACTGGGAAGAAAGTAACCAATAACTAATGACTATGAAAAAATTCTGGATAATCTGCGGTTTGGCTGTTTCCTGTTTAACTGTGCCTGTATTGGCATTTGTAAAGTTGAGCAGTTCTCTGGGCAGTAGTGGTATTGATGCACTTAAATTACATCAACCACCATACAATTTAACTGGGCGCAAAATTGCGATCGGTCAGGTAGAAATCGGTCGTCCTGGTATGTTTGGGTTAGATAAAGCAGTCTCTAAAAATCGCGCTATTTCTCCTGTAGCAGTGTTTTTACGCAATACACCAGCTAAATCAAATTCTGGTGTAGACCCTCATGCTTATAATGTGGCTACGGTGATGATCAGTAAAGATAAAGCTTGGACAGGAGTTGCACCAGACGCAAAATTATATTCTTCTGCGGTGGGATCTACCAGAAATATGGGTCAAGCGGAAGAGTGTTTATCCACTCAACATATAGCATTACAAAATGGTGGTGATGTTCGTGCGATTAACTTTAGTTTTGGTGAACCTTTGTACCGTGATCCTCGACCAAATGCGGTTTTAGATGGTCAAGCTTTGCTGAGTTTATGTATTGACTGGTCAAGTCGGGTGCATAATGTGGTGTATGCGATCGCCGGAAATCAAGGCAAAGGTGGGATTCCCATTCCTACAGATAATTTTAACGCAATGAACGTGGCTTTTTCATCTGCTAGGGAGGGAATTTTTAATAAAGTTCATGTTTCTAATTTAGCAGGAAATAATCAAGGAGTAGGCGATCGCCTCGCAGGTAAAGAATTTAATATTGGTGGACGCAGATCCATTGGTTTAGTTGCTCCTGGTACTAATATTCCTGTAATTAATCCCGATGGTAAATTAAACAACGCTACAGGTTCAAGTTTTGCTGCTCCTCACCTAACAGCTACCATTGCATTATTACAAGAATTTGCCGATAGACAGTTAAGAATTAAACAACCAAATTGGACTATTGATGCAAGAAATCATCAAGTTATGAAAGCTGTATTATTAAATTCAGCAGAAAAGATTCAAGACAGTGGTGATGGTTTGCGGTTGGGAATGACCAAGACTTTAGTTGATAAGCAAAATCGAGATTGGTTTATTTCCGATGCTTACAAAAATCCCAAAATTCCCTTAGATGATCAAATGGGTGCTGGACATTTAAACGCCTTTCGTGCCTATCAACAATTTATGTTTGGTCAATGGCAACCTACCACACCTGTTCCGGCTATTGGTTGGGATTATAACAAAATTAATGCTAATTCTGCCTTAGAATATAGTTTAGAAAAACCATTAAAACAAAATAGTTTTGTAGCTGTCACCTTAACTTGGGATCGATTAGTAGAATTAAATGATAAAAACCAAAATCAATTATATGATGAAGATGAAACTTTTATAGATAAAGGTTTAAATGATCTAGATTTATTTCTAGTATCAGCAGATGGACAAAAAACGGAAATTTCTACTTGTGCTTCTGTGAGTGAAATTGATAATGTAGAGCATATTTTTTGTCCTGTTCCTGCTAATGGTAAATATAAAATTCGTGTGCAGTTTCAACAACAAGTCAACGAACCAACTCAAGCTTATTCCTTAGCATGGTGGACAGTTCCCGGAAATTAGTTATTTTGATAATAGTGGTTAAAATCACCTCATTATAACTAATATAAAATCATCATGAAGTATGTAAGGGTTTAGCACTGCTAAAACCCTAATAATTTCTGATTCGTGAATTATAATGAATTACGGATGAGAACCTACTGTTAAAGGTTCTGGAAGTTGTCTTCCTTGTAATTGATATTCTTCAATTAAAAGTTCTAAAACTTCTTCTCCATTCTTTAGTGCTTCAGCATAAGTTTCTCCGTGGGTATGGGCATAAGGTCCAAACTCTGGTAAGCTAACTATATATTTTTGATCTTCATCAGACCACTGAATTAAAATACTATAATGGTGATTCAGCACAAGTAAAAATCCTTGATCAAAACAATCTTTCTTTCAGCTTTTATACTGTTCCCCCTTTTTCCAGGGTGTGAGAGGTGATTTAAATCAAACTTTCAGGATCAACTCCTAAATTCTTCAACATTTCAGCTAATTTTTTCGCTTTTTCTTCAGCTTGATTCCTTTTTTCTTCACTTTGTTGAATCCTTTCCTCTGGTGTTAAAAATCTTTATCCACTGGTGTTTCGTCGGAGTCGGGTAGTTCTTCTGATGAAGGTAAGCAATGCAAAGGATTGTAATTTAGCATAATTGATGCCACCAGTTCTATTTTTAGTATATATTACGTAGGTGACTGGGGACTGGGGACTGGTGACTGGGAAAAAAATTTGAGATTTGAGATTGGATCTGACAAAAATAATCCAAAATCTAAAATCCCAAATCCAAAATCCAAAATTAATAACTCCTGACTCTTAAATTAAGTTATGAAAACATAACGTAAAAATCCGTTACCAAAACTGTAACCAGCAAGGATTTATGTATTTTGTATGCGATAGTGAACATCTAACACATCATTAACGTCTAACTAAACAGAAAGCTAGAACAAAAAATGAGGTAGTAGATGAACCGACAAAAATTTAATGCTGTGCAAGAAAATTTTTTACAAAGACGCTACGGAGTCAGTTTGGGTAGACGCTACGTTTTAGCAGCAGCTAGTATTGTGATGCTGAGTGTATTGGGATATTCAGCAGTAGATAACAATACAAATTTAATCAGTAAATCTTCCCCAAGCAACACTGAATCTCTCTTAGCTGGAGATAATTAGTATCAATTATGATGCTACCTAACTCCTTTTAATAATGTGTACCGGTTTTGCGATGGTTAACAGCAGTTACAGTATCCGGTTTGAGTAATTTACCATTATCTACAGTGGCATATACTACCCAATGATCACCACATTCTAGACGTTGGTTAACGGAACATTCTAAATATGCAGCAGCATCAGTCAGGACTGCACAACCATTATCAGCTTCTACCGTTTGGAAATTAGCAAACCTGTCTTCTCCGGGAGCGAAATTTTTGCGAAAATGCCTCATGTAGTCTACATGAACACCATCCGGAAGAACATTCAGGACAAACTTACCACCAGGATACATCAATGATTCAACTGCTCTTTCCTTGGCGATCGCCACTGTAATTCCTGGAGGATTAAAAGTAGCTTGAGATACCCATGTCCCCAGCATTGCTGTGGAAACTTCCCCTTGTTTAGCTGCAACTACACATACAGAACCAACTATTCTCCCTACTGCTTGTTCTGTGGGTGTTGCTGCTTGTTGTGGTACACGAATTTTTTTCGCTTTTTTCAAACTTTGTGCAAAGTCTGTACCTATTTCTTCGCACATTTTCAGGGTGACTTCATCGGGTTTAAACTTGACTTTCAAAGTGTCAAACCCAAACCGATATCCCCCATCTCGCAGTTTACCTTCTACTAAGTCTAAAGCTTCTCCACTCCAACCATAAGAACCAAACACACCTGCTAATTTACTATTATCACCAATAGCTAAAACAATACCTAAAGCAGTGTGAATAGGTGTGGGAGCATGACCACCGATGGTAGGAGTACCAATAATAAACGCATCTGCTTGTTCTACAGTACCACGAATTTCTCCAGGGCTGGCAAATTCGCAATTAATAGATTTTACCGCAACTCCACCTTTAGTTAATCCCCAAGCGATCGCCTGTGCTAAAGTGGCAGTGTTACCATAAGCAGAAGCATAAAGTAACGCTACGGAAATTTCCCGATCTTTTTGAGCGCGACTCCATTCACTATAAGCTTTAGTTAATTCTATCAACCCAGTGCGAATCAATGGACCATGTCCTACTGCATACATCCTCACCTGCAAATCAGAAATTTTTTCTAATGCAGCTTCGACATGAGTTGCATGGGGAGCCATCAAACAATTAAAGTAATAACGCTGATCTTCTTTAAAAGCTTCTGAATTATCATCAAAAACTTCATCACCGCAGATATGCGACCCAAATAATTTATCAGTATAGAGAATTTGGGTTTGTTGATCATAGGTGCAAAGTGCTTCTGGCCAACGGGGACTAGGAGTAGGTAAGAATTTCAAAACATGACCTTTACCTAAATCTAAAGTTTCTTTCCCCCGCATAATCAAAACTTTAATATCTTGATCTGGGAAAGATGCACGCAAATTATTTGCACCAACCATAGAACAAACAAAAGTAATTTGCGGTGCAAGTTCTAACAGTGCTTTTAAAGTTGGTATACGATTAGGGCTAAAATGACCCAAAATCACATAATCTAACTTTCTCAAATTAACTGTATTCTGCAATGCTGCAAAATAAATATTAGTAAATCCTTCTCCCGGAGGATCAATTAATGCAGTTTTATCGGCTTCTATTAAATAGCAATTTGCGGTAGTTCCTCGACAAAGTGCATATTCAACTTCAAACCTTAGACGTGACCAACTCCTAGCTCTGAGAACTTTGGTATTGGTGGCGATCGGTAAAATTTGTACGTCCCGTGGTTTGGAATCTGTCATAGATTTTTCTTGTGAATAAAAAACTTGAGAAACCCAATTTTTAGCTGAGTTGAAAGCATTAGAAACAGAATCAGAAAATGACATAATATTTATCAAATATTATTGGTAATTGGTAATGGGTAATGGGTAATGGGTAATGGGTAATGGGTAATGGGTAATTAATTATTTACAGTCCCCAGTCC
>NZ_JACJUZ010000068.1:0-29689 GCF_014299995.1 Sphaerospermopsis sp. LEGE 00249
TGTTGTTTGTACCCGTAACCGGGTTGTGGATGAGTTCAGTAGGTATCGTGGGTTTAGCATTAAACCTGCGGGCTTATGACTTCGTTTCCCAAGAATTACGGGCAGCAGAAGACCCAGAATTTGAAACCTTCTATACCAAAAACATTTTGTTGAACGAGGGTATCCGTGCTTGGATGGCTCCTCAAGACCAACCCCACGAACAATTTGTATTCCCTGAAGAAGTATTACCACGTGGTAACGCTCTCTAATTTGATGATGAATTAATCAAATCCTTTAGTATTCATCCTTTTTAATTTACCCCCAGGCTATTTATTAGCCCGGGGTTTTTTAATGGTCATTAAGCTGTTACACAGCTTAATGTTCTGAACTCTTGTTTAACAGGCAAGATGCCTGTTCCACTTATACAAATTAAATGCACAACAACTTAGTCATTAGCGGTTAGCGGTCATTATTGATTTTTACCCAGTCACCAGTCACCAGTCACCAGTCACCAGTCACCAGTCACCAATCACCAATCACCAATCACCTCCTGACTATTGCCAAAATAATTTTCTGTGTTATGATAATTCAAGGTTCACAAACCCAGAGTTTTTTTGCTCTGCCTTTTTGAAACTAAGACCGTTTAGGCAACAAGGAGGTGATGCCCATGATAGAAAGTAGTAAAAGCATGGGTCATCAGGTTGCAGTTAGCCGGCTGTGCGCCGGGGCTGTTCTCTAAAAGTTAGCCTTAGTTATCCTGAGATTTAGTTCTTCTGAGATACTAAGTTAGCTCAAGTAGCTAGGCTAAAAGTCGGAGTTCCTTCCGGCAGTCTGGTTGCAACCTGAAGACCCGCTAGACCGCCCTGAGTTAGATCATCAGATTTAATTTAGGGCGGATAGTCTTTTATGGTTTTATTGTTTTTCAATGCTGCAATTATTTTATTTATTTTTAGAATCTCTTCACTAATACATATATATATTGTTTCCAAGTTAAACAATTAGCTAGGGCTTATTTAAAAAAATTTAGCTGCGCTTCATGGAACATTCAGACTTGGCAGGACATCCTCACAATAGAAAAAGGTTTTTGCTAATAGAGGAAATTGTCCAATGGCAACAGCAAAGAAATTTAATCTAACAGATGTGATTGTTTAAATCAGTTGCAAACACTTTTGGCAAAAGCTGCTGTTATGTTTTTGTCCTGTATATCTGTTATGTTTTTGTCCTGTATATCTGTGGTGTGAGTTGAAAATAGTTAATTGCTTGGTTGTGATTGAGAATATGATACCAGCTTATTTGCGCGGTATTTAATTGATAAATTTTATCTTGATCATTAGGCTGAGATATTTTATAATATAAAACTATGATTTAGATGCTTTTACATAAGTTAATTGCATGATTTTTTAACGATTCGTTAATCATTTTTTAACTTTGTAAAAACTAAAATTGTAGTAGTGGCAGCTATGCCTCATCCACAGGTCGCAAAAAGATATCGCATTTCGGATAAGTAGGTACTACATAAACAGTCATCTATAAACGGTGTGAGGAGTAAAAGTAAAGATGTCTAATCTCTTGTGGAAGTCTCTGGTGGTTAGCCCAGCAGTTTTAGGAGCAGCGTTATTAGTTTCAGGAACAGCTGTTGCCGCTGCAAATGCCACCACTGAAGTATCAACACTGGAAACTCAAGCCGCTACAGAAGTTTCCCAACAGCCTGAAGTTTTAGTTCCAGTCGCTTCAGAAACGAAAGTTTTGGCCCAGGTTCAGAACTACAGCAACGAAGGTCAAAATTTACAGTCGCAAGTTACATCAGTATCTCAGTTTTCTGATGTTCAGCCCACTGATTGGGCATTCCAAGCATTGCAGTCTTTGGTAGAAAGATATGGCTGTATTGCGGGTTATCCCAATGGTACATATCGCGGCAACCGGGCGTTAACTCGTTATGAATTTGCTGCTGGTTTAAATGCTTGTTTAGATCGTGTTAACGAATTGATCGCCACAGCAACAGCTGATTTGGTGACAAAACAGGATTTAGCGACTTTACAGCGTCTGCAAGAAGAATTTTCTGCGGAACTGGCAACTTTACGGGGTCGTGTAGATACTTTGGAAGCCCGTACTGCTGAGTTAGAAGCGAATCAATTCTCTACTACTACTAAATTACAAGGTGAAGCTATTTTTGCTGTCACCGATTCTTTGGGCGCTACTCCTCCTGGACAAACTGTTTTGCAGAACAGAGTTCGTTTGAACCTGCAAAGCAGCTTCACTGGTAGAGATATGTTGAATACTCGTTTGACTGCGGGTAATGCCCAAGGTTTTGGAACCACAGCAGAAACTAACCAAACCTTTGAAGTTGGTAGCACTGGTAATAACAATGTTGAGATTGACAAACTGACTTATGAAGCTCCTATGGGTCCTGCACAGGTCTATATAGCAGCTACTGGTGGTCAGCATAGCCATTATGCAGCAGTTAACAACCCTTACTTCTTTGATAAAACAGATGGCGGTAATGGTGCTTTAAGTACCTTTAGTTCGGAAAATCCCATCTATAGAATTGGTGGTGGTTCAGGTATTGCTGTTAATGTACCCTTTGGACAAGGCGGCGGTATTCTCAAACCAAGTTCATTAACTTTAGGTTACTTGGCTTCTGGAAACACAACTTCTGGCGCTGAAAACCCTGCTAATGGTGCAGGTTTGTTTGATGGTAACTATGCGGCTTTAGGTCAGTTAAACTTCAATGTTGGTAATCGTCTTGCTTTAGCTGCTACCTATGTACATGGTTATCATGGTGCTGGTAGTACCTTTTTTGATGCAGGACGTGATGGAGGTGCTGTTGTCGGTACAACACTAGCTAATAATCTGAGTTCACCAAGCGGCTCTTCCAGTAACTCCTACGGTGTTTCCGCAGCGTTCAAACCCAGCCAAAGACTATCTATCAGTGGTTTCCTTTCTTACCACGATATTACAGGCTTTGCTGCAAATGATGATTTTGAAGCTTGGAGTTATGGAGTTGGGGTAGCGTTACCTGACTTTGGTAAGAGAGGGAACGTATTAGGTATTTTCGGTGGCGTTCAACCCTATACCTTTAATAATGCTGGTGGTCCTAACACTGGTGATATGCCTTACCAAGTTGAAGGTTTCTACAAGTATCGCGTCTCCGACAATATCTCTGTCACCCCTGGTGTGATTTGGTTACCTGCTGTTGGACAGAACAGCAATAGCCAGGATGCCTTTATTGGAACTCTCAGAACAACGTTTACTTTCTAAATGATAGCGTTGATAGTCTGCTAACAATCTTTTAATCTTTTTTTGCCCGCCATGAGGCGGGTTTTTTGTTTTGATCAGCAAAAACCTGTCTTCAAAAACGGTTTTATAGCCGTATACAAAAAGGTTAGGTTTGGGCAATTAACCAAAACTGAAACTAAGTACCCAAGCAAAATTAATTTAACATATTGATTGAAAACCAAAATGCCTGTATTCCTTACCTGTTGCCTGTTAAGAGTTCCCTCTCCTAACTGATTGCTGATGGCTGATAGCTGAATACTCAAAAAAAGTACAAACCCCAGTGTAAAACCGGAGTATACTGGAAAAGTATGAATTATGAATTATTCATGAACCTTTATCCTTAACTGCTGCTTGTGGAACTATCCTGTAAATCTGAATACGCAATTCTGGCGTTATTAGAAATGGCAACTCATTACGAAAGCGGCGAACCGATGCAAATTCGACAAATTGCCGCCCAACAAGATATACCAGATCGCTATTTAGAACAGCTACTTGCTACTTTGAGGCGTGGGGGTATAGTTAAAAGTCAACGTGGTTCAAAAGGTGGCTATCTGTTAGCGCGAGAACCTTGGAAAATCAGCGTTTTTGATATTTTGGAATGTTTAGAAGGGTTGGATATCAAGACAGGGGAAGATGATAATAACCCCAAAAGTGTAGATAGTGCCATTGTAGAAGAAATTTGGCAAGAAGCGCGTCAGGCTGCAAATGCAGTCTTACAAAAATATTCGCTTCAGGATCTTTGTGAACGGCGAGATTCACGGAGGCAATTAGATATCATGTACTACATCTAAAGGAATCAAAAGTTATTATGCGGGTTGCTCGAAATATTACAGAATTGGTTGGACGGACTCCCTTGGTGCAGTTAAACCGTATTCCCCAGGAAGAAGGTTGTGTAGCACAGATTTTGCTGAAACTGGAAAGTATGAACCCATCGGCATCGGTGAAAGACCGCATCGGTGTGAGTATGATTAATGATGCCGAACGGGAAGGTTTAATCACTCCTAGTAAGACGGTGTTGGTAGAACCGACATCGGGAAATACGGGTATTGCTTTGGCAATGACAGCGGCGGCTAAGGGGTATAAATTAATTTTGACTATGCCGGAAACCATGAGTGCTGAACGTCGGGCAATGCTACGTGCCTATGGGGCAGAATTGGAATTAACACCGGGTATTGAGGGGATGAGTGGAGCGATTCGCAGAGCGCAGGAAATTGTGGAAACCACACCACACTCATATATGTTGCAACAGTTCCGCAATCCTGCTAATCCTAAAATACATCGAGAAACTACAGCTTTGGAAATCTGGGAAGATACCGATGGCCAGGTAGACATGATTGTGGCGGGTGTGGGTACTGGTGGTACTATTACTGGTGTGGCGGAAGTTTTGAAGGCAAAGAAACCTAGTTTTCAGGCGATCGCTGTTGAACCTGCTAATAGTCCTGTGTTATCTGGTGGTAAACCAGGACCCCATAAAATTCAGGGTATTGGGGCGGGTTTTGTTCCCCAAGTTTTGAATGTAAAATTGATTGATGAGATAATTTCTGTCACTGATGAAGAGGCGATCGCTTTCAGTCGCAGGTTAGCTAGGGAAGAAGGACTATTATCGGGAATTTCTAGTGGTGCTGCTTTATGTGCTGCTATTCGTGTCGCCCAACGTCCAGAAAATGCAGGACGTTTAATAGTCATGATTCAACCAAGTTTTGGTGAAAGATATTTGAGTACACCTTTGTTTCAGGATTTAGAAGCTAAGACGTTAAACTAAGAATTCAGGAGTCAGGAGTCGTAGGGGCGAAGCATTCGGACGACCAATTATCAATTTGTGTCCAAGGCTATTTTCCCAATGCTTCGCCCGTACAGGAGTCAGTGAACAGTGAACAGATTAATAATAAAATTTATTGATAACTAATTACTGATGACTGATAACTGATAATTGAATCATGGAAGATTCTAACCATTACAAAACCCTGAAAGTTGATGCTAATGCCAGCCAAGCGGAGATTAAACAAGCATATCGCCGCTTGGTAAAAATGTTTCATCCTGACAGTAATCAGGAAACAGCTAATCATGAGGAAATTATTAGAATTAATGCTGCTTATGAAGTTTTGAGTGATGTTCAAAGTCGTCTAAAATACGATGAACAAATTAGAAAAGATGCCCAAAAATCAAATATTCATCGTCAAGAAAGAACTGCATCTGCTCAAAAACAATATAAAGCTAAAAAACAATCTGGAAAAGATGCAGATGAAAAAGTTGAAGAGTGGTTGCGTGTAGTTTATCAACCGATCAACCGCGTGCTTTGTCGCATTCTTAATTCTTTAGAACAGCAAATTGAAGACTTAGCAGCAGATCCTTTTGATGATGAGTTAATAGATCAATTTCAAGAATATTTAGATAACTGTAGGGATGATTTTAAAAAGGCTCAAAATACCTTTCGTTCTTTACCAAACCCTCCTAGTTTAGCGAGAGTAGCAGCACATCTTTATTATAGTTTAAATCAAGTGGGTGATGGTTTGGAAGAGTTGGGATATTTTCCTTTAAATTATGATGATCGTTATTTGCATACTGGTCAAGAAATGTTTAGAATAGCGACGCGGTTACATTGTGAAGCGCAAGAATCAGTGGGGTGAAAAATGGTAAGAAATCAGGAGTCAGAAAGTTTGATGATTTTTCAGATTTTATGGTAATGGTAAATAGACTATCCGATCTTGATATTCACCATCTTCTGAAGCTAAAGCAACTAATATTAATTCTTCTATATTTTCACCAACACTTAAATTAGGATTGAGAATAAAAATTCCTGGTATGTGACGATTCATGGCAATATGATCAGATAAATGCACTGGCATAGAAGTGCGGTTATTTGTCACCAGAATAAAATTATTTTCTTCACACCAACAGAGAATTTCAGGATCAAGTGTTCCTTTCGGTGGTATTCCAGTTTCTCCTACTACCTGAACGATAATATCAGGTTCTTTGAGTTTAATTTGTTTTGGATATAAAGGATTTACATTTTCATCAATCAAATATTTAATTGTCATTTTTTTATATTTTCCCTTGTCTCTCTTTTCTCAGTTGTCTGAGTTTTTCTGATACTGGTGGGGGATTCAGTCTTTGTTGTTCTCTCATTTTATGACCATGTTCTATCCAGGTTTTCATATAATTTAATTGTCATTTTTTTATATTTTCCCTTGTCTCTCTTTTCTCAGTTGTCTGAGTTTTTCTGATACTGGTGGGGGATTCAGTCTTTGTTGTTCTCTCATTTTATGACCATGTTCTATCCAGGTTTTCATATAATTTAATTGTCATTTTTTTATATTTTCCCTTGTCTCTCTTTTCTCAGTTGTCTGAGTTTTTCTGATACTGGTGGGGGATTCAGTCTTTGTTGTTCTCTCATTTTATGACCATGTTCTATCCAGGTTTTCATATAATTGCTGACAATTTCTTTGTTTTGTAAATAGTACAGAATTGTTGCATATACCTGTTCTAAAGAAATTGATTGATATATTTGGGCGATTTCTTCTGGAGAACGTCCACAATCAATATATTCATATAAAATTGTTTCAATTCCTATTCTTGAATTTTTAAGTCTAATGTCTCCAGGAGAAAGAAAATTGAAATATTCGGCAATGCCTTTGTTAGGTATATTTTGAGGAATTGTTTGGGTGTTCATAAATTTAACCTCGTATCACTCTTTTGTCCAATGTACCACCAAAAGCATAAACTGCGTTATAGCCAATTCTTCCCGAGTCATTTTAGGGTAAGGCATGGGGTAAACCTTCAAATTCAAATTAATAGACTTCTGTAATTATTATAAGATGCAAACCAGAGTCAATAAATCATTTTGTACTAGAAGTAAGAAGTTTAAATCATAGGCGAAATTTTTATTTTCCGTGTGAGGCTTTTTTCTTAAAAAATTAATATCTTGAGTAAAAAATATTTAATCGGTGGGTAATTTCATTAGTATTTCTGAAACCTAAACCGACTATTCGCGGTGTTGAGGGAAGATGTCCTTTATTTGCATCTAAAGTAAAATTATAATCTTCGTATTTCATCAATTCATTTGTAGCAATATTTTTTATCCAACCGCATCTAGCTGTAAATTGTTTATGATTTTGAAGAATCTGTTTTTGGATACTAAAACCAAACTTACCATCACTATATTTAACCCAAAGTTGATTAATTATATGTAAATCATAGCGGGGAAATTTTCTAATGTCTCCATCATCTAACCAACCTTTATCTTCACGTTCAGATATTTTCAGCATTAGAGAATAAGTTTCTTTATCAGCATCTTTCCAGTTTTGTGCAGATAATAATTTCCGTAAATTTCTATAATCCATTCCCGAAGCATGAGATACTAAAGTTAATTCATCTGTTAATTGCGACAATTGTAATTGTAAATTTGATAAAGCTTGTACAATATTTGGTTGTTCTGGTTGTTGAATGTGAGTTTGTAATTGTGATATTTGTGCTTTGATATCTGCTAATTCTTGGATAATTTGGGTATTTGCTTGTGGTTCATTTAACATAGCTTTTAACTTCTCTATTTCCTCTGTAGCTTGAATTAAATTACTCTTGGTTTCTCTGGCTATTTGTTCACTGCTTTCTAGTTTTTCTTGTGTTTCACGAAGTTGAGATTTTAATGTTTGTATTTCTGTTTGCAAAATTTGAACAGTAAGCAGGAAATTATTTTGAGTTTCTTGTAATTCTGTTCTCGCATTTCTCAATTCTTCTATTGCTTTTTCGTAAACTCCCAAAGGTGTTTTCCAGTTGTTATCAGATGTGAACATAAAATTAACCCTATTATTACCTGATATTGATTAATTACCTTTTAACATTTGTTGTGAATAATTACCTTGTAACTTTAATTGCTCTGGTTTAGAATAATCAGTTATTGTACTACGCCAAAATTCACATAATAAACCATATTGCATCCAGTCTTCAATTGCTCTACGTCTTAATTCTGGAGATTTTCTGACTAAAGCGGCCATCATTGCTGCATTATGTTGTAATTGTCCATAGGTTTCTAATACTTGATCAATAGGTGTGTTTTCATTTAATTTACTCAATTCATAACATTGATTTAATTTATAAAGCTGCATATCGGAAATACTACCGCCAAATTTCCAGCCAATTCCTAATTGTTGTCTACATTTATCTAAAGGGTTGGGTAAAACATGGTGTAAATGTCTTTTTAATTCATTACGAATAAATTCTAATTTACCATCTATTGCTTCATCTATTTTATCTATAAGTTGACTCGCATCTGCAAATAATTGATTCTCTAAATTTTCGACTCTTTGCAAACTACTATCTACACCTGCAATAGCTTCCATAACTGCTAATGAAAGTTGATTAATGCGATTTTCTAAATAAAAGTTGGTTTGACTAATTGTTTGTTGTGAGTCTTTAATTACTTGTTCTCTTAGTTTATTAATTTCTTCTAAATTCCCCTTGACTTTATCGTTAGCATGATTCAGCAAATTTTCAATATCTACTTTTGTCTGAGTTTCTAAATCTTCCATGTCTTGAAGACGTTGTTGTGATACATAGTCAAATTGATCAGCTAGAGGTTTGAGTTTATGATCAAATAAGTTGGATATTTCTTGACTACCTTCTTTAATCACCTCTTTTGCTGCACGTTCAAATTTTTTCACTACACCCCCAAACAACCATCCGATCATTTTTTAACACCCTTTCAGCACAAATTTTAATATTATTTCAATATCATAAATATAACATAAATATAACACTGAAATCACTAATTGTATAATAAGTTTACAAAGAATATGAGATGAGCATAAACATTAATTTAGTTTTTAATTTAGTTTTTAATTTAGTTTTTAATTTAGTTTTTAATTTACTTTTGTGTTATTTTTCATCGGTGAACAAAATTAATAATGATATTATACAATACTGAATCCGTAGGTAGCGATCGCATATCCCAGTACCTAATCAAGAGTTACCAGTAAACAAACAACTTACCACCACAGCACAAATTGGTTTACACTGGATACAGTGAAAGATAAAGAAATATTAAATTTTTACCAGTGCAGTCATGGAATGTATCATAAATCGCCGCGCTCAGTTTTCAGCTACTCATCGGTATTGGTTGCCAGAATTGAGTGAAACCGAGAACCTAGAAAAGTTTGGTCCTTTCTCGAAATTCCCCGGTCAAGGTCATAACTATGTATTATTTATCTCCATGTCTGGTGAACTGGATGAGTATGGAATGGTGTTAAACCTGTCTGATGTGAAACACACCATCAAAAACGAAGCTACCGGTCAACTAGATTTTTCTTACCTGAATGATGTGTGGCCAGAATTTAAACAAACTCTCCCCACCACAGAAAATATTGCGAAAGTCATCTGGGAACGCTTAACACCGCATTTACCCATCCTTAAGGTGCAGTTGTTGGAACATCCGCAGATGTGGGCAGAATATCAAGGAGAAGGAAAAACAGCCTCTTTAACCATCAGAAGTCATTTTAGCGCCGCCCATCGTTTAGCACCTAATCTCAGTGCAGAAAAATATGGTAAATGTACCCGCACCCACGGACACAACTATCATTTAGAAGTGACTGTAGAAGGGGAAATGGACTCACGTACAGGAATGATCGTAGATGTTCGCGCTTTAAAGAAAGTAGTTGAAGATCATGTTTTAGAATTATTTGATCACTCCTGCATTAATGAAGATATCCCTTATTTTGCTGAATCACAAATAGTTCCCACCACAGAAAATATCTCTCGTTACATTAGTGATTTACTGCAATCTCCAATTCAAAAATTGGGAGTAAAATTATCCCAGGTGAAATTATTTGAAAGTGATCAACTGTGGGTAGAATACAAAGGTAATGGATCAGAAACATTTTTCAATGTAGCTACTGATTTTAGTGCAGCCCATAGATTAGCACATCCTGATTTGAGTTTAGAAAAAAATAAACAAATTTACGGTAAATGCGCTCGCATTAATGGACACGGACATAATTATCATTTAGAAGTCACCGTCAAAGGGGAAATTGATCCAGTTACAGGAATGGGAGTTGATTTAGGTGGTTTAAATCAAATCATTAAAAATTCTGTAATTGAACCAATGGATCATGGTTTCTTAAATAAAGACGTTTCCTTTTTTGCTCAAGTTGTACCCACTGCGGAAAACATCGCATTTTATATTAGTAATACATTGCGATCGCCTATTCAACAACTAGGAGCAGAACTTTACAAAATCAAACTCGTAGAAAGTCCTAATAACTCCTGTGAAATTTACGCTGCTGACTTAGATCAGACTTCTGTAAATGCAGCAGTCAAACAACCAGAATTAGCAGCAGTTTAAGTTAAGTAGGGGCGAAGCATTAGGGCGATAAATTATCGGTTTTTTCCCAAGTTGATTTTCCGAATGCTTCGCCCGTACAGGAGTCAGGAGTCAGAATATTTATAATATATTTATACTGCATCCTGCTCCTAACTTCTCACTTTTCATCATTGAAAAAAATATCGACGACGGGCTAACTTGCGTAAATAAAGATAAATTAACCAAGTCATAAAACCCAAACAAAAATTAATAAAAATTTCCCTGAATATAAACAATAAAATCTCAGTATCAAAAATTATTATTAGTGGTAAAGGACTAACTTTTCTCACCAAAATAAAAACGCCAAAAATAGCATTACCACCCAAAATCAACATCAGCAAAATTAAACTTCTTTGCCAAAAACGCTGCTTAGAAGTATTACCAGAAATTAAAGTAATAGGACGTTTACCTTGAGATTTTCGCCAAAATTGTTCTAGTCGCCAAAACAACCATAACAAAAAAGGAAATAAACAATAACCAAGAAAACTAATGGGAGGGGGATAAACCCAACTTCTAGATAAAATATTTACCAAAGCATGAAATAAAACCGAATTTAACCAAGCAGTAAAAATTGAACTTCTAGCTTTATTTAAACGTCTGCTAGAAAAAATATATTTTCCTAACGCATACCCCCAAGGAGCAACAAACATACAATGTACAGGAGTGCTAATAATTCGTTCTAAAATTGGTGCAGTACCATGAAACCAATAAACCCAATTTTCCTCAGCAGTAAACCCCAAAGCAGCAGCTATCGTAAACAGAAAAACCGTACTAGTGCGTAACCTATAACTGCGTTGAAAATAACATATAGGAATAATAACAGCAGCAAACTTACAACCTTCTTCAACTGGACTAATAACCACCAACTGCCGCAGGGCAAAACCAACAAAATAACGTTGTATTTTTGCCCAGTTCATAACAGAATTAGCAGCAATTTCTATTCCCCATTCTATTCCCAGTGCAACAAAACCAGATATTGCACCAACTACAAAAAAACATAATAGTTGTAGGGGAAAAGGAGGGGCAGAAATTCGCCGATAGTAAAACCACAAAAATAGTAATGGCGGAATTACTGCCCACATTAATAAAAATAAATTACTCACTTACCTGAGTAATTACAGTGCGATGACGAGGACTATTGCTAGTGATACTGGGAGTTTTAAACCCAGCCTCAACTAAAGCTTGCTCAATATCTAAAGTGAAATATTCATCTAAATAAGGTTCTGTACTTTTGAGCAATGTGAAAACATAAGTAGGCATTTTTTTATAAATTTCTGATTTGGGATTCATATCCATAATTGTTAAATGCCCACCTGGACGCAAAACCCGTCTTGCTTCTGCAAAAATCTTTCTAGTTGCTGACTGGGGCAATTCATGACACATTAAAAAAATCGAAACTAAATCAATAGAATTATCAGCTAATCCTGTAGATTCAGCTTGAGCATGAACCCAGTTAATATTACTTTGACGTTGTTGAGAACGATAGTTAGCAACAGCTAAAAAATAGGGAGATAAATCTAAACCTGTGATTTTGGCTTGGGGGTAAAGTTCTTGTAGAGCAAAGGTACTTAATCCCACAGCACAACCCAAGTCTAAAATATCTTGTGGTGGATGGGGAAGTTGAGCTTTGAGAATATTGTGATAACTTTGACGCAGTTGAGTATCACCTTCAGCACCTGCATCTTTCCAAATGCTGGCATGAACAGTACGAGCAGCCACTTCCAACTCAAAAGCAGCCTTCCAGCTAAGATCCCCTCCATCATAAGCGTGAAATGGACGCAAGTAATATTCTGGATAGGTAACTTGAGGATTTTGCACTTGAGCTAAATCATTTGCCCAATCTCGTGCTGCTTGTAGTTTTTCAACTTCTTGATTCCAAGGTACACCTATTTTCTCAGCCCGTTTAATCATCATTTGTCTGGCTTGGTGTTTAGCTAGGTTAAATAAAGGCTTAACTGAAAGGATGCCATTGACTAAGCGGGAAGGTAGATCAGGAGACGTTTTGATAGCAGTAGTCATACATTTTCGTAGCTGGGAACAGCTTTATTTTACAGCAGGTGACTGGTGACTGGTGACTGGTGACTGGTGATTGGGGACTGGTGACTGGGAAAAAATATTTACCTTATCTTGTTCCCAGTTTCCAACTGGGAATGTGATCAAGAGGCTCTGCCTCTGGTGTGACTCAGTGTGGCTGAAGGCAGATCCTTCTAAAATTCATTCCCATACAGAGTAAGCTGTTACACAGCTAAATTGTATAATCCTAATATTCTGAACTCTTGTGGAACAGGCATCTTGCCTGTTCCACTTATACAAATTAAATGCACAACAGCTTATGGGAACGAGAAAACGAGAAACAGAGTATGGGAACGAGAAAAATTTTCTTGCCCAGTCACCAGTCACCAATCACTTGTCACCGCTACTGCGTTTTAACGCTAACAACATTTCCATTTGAGCAGTAGATTTATTGGGACTATGAACAGTGACACCCAAACCACGAATAGAACCCACGATAGCACTGATATCAGGGGGTAGGGGTTGACCTGCGGTAGCAAAACGAGTAATTACAGAGGTGGTGTTATCCATATCTAGATAGAAATAACCACCGTTGGGTTTGGGTAAAGAACCAGTTACGGTTTTAAAGGTGTCGCTATTATTCAGGGTTTGACCTTTGTTATCTGCTATTGTTTCCCCAATAGGTCCACCAAGAGCTACAAATACGGTATCCTGATCTAACCAACCATGTGATACTAAAGCGCCTTGAAAGGGAATTTGCCATTCTGTGATATTTTTACCAGCAATATTTCTTTGAACTACCTTGAATGATTGCTTTTTGGCGAGGTCATCTAGTTTGGTGAAAGTGGTTTCCGCTGTTTTGCGATCGCTCGTATCAAATACCATCCCTCCCCCAAAACCAACATTTGCTAACCCACCTTGACTAGATTTAACCGCACCAAAAGCAAATTCCCCATCCATCCAACTAAAAATATCTTTGTCTAAATCAATATTGACAAATTGTTTGAGTTGTCCGCGAGTCTGTTCAACTGCTTGCTTAAATTCAGGATAATCTTTTGATTGTTCTAAGAAAGTTTGCCAACTACGATTTATATTCTGCCCAGTGACTAGAGCAATGGTGTCACTAGGAAATTGTCCTACTATTTTAGCTGGAGTGCTTTGATATTGAAATTTACTCAGTTGGGGATCTAAGTTAACAACCGCTTTTAACCGCAGTCCAGCATCATCAACACCAACACCAGCTACTAGGGATTTTACTTGCTGGAGTTGTGCCAAAGTTTGCGTCTGCAATGGTCTACCTTGAGTATTGAAAGCTGCTAATTGTTGTGCCATGTTGGCGTAATCTGGCACATAAATTTGAGCCAGGCTGTTTTCAACATCTACGCCTTTAGCTAAAATGCTACTTGCTCCTTCTTTACTCGCAAAAGAAGGTTCTCCTTTATAAGTGTCAATCGCTTTTTCTACCGTTTGTTTTTCAGGTGCTAACAATATATGAGTATTGTTTAGTACAGTGAAATAAGTTGATTTACCTGGATTTTTACTGCCAATAATTTTCTGACCTTTGTAGTCAGATTCTTCAACTTGTTGTGTGTTTTTTTGCTCTTTTAATTTGTTAGCAAAATTCAAAGCATTGAGTTTATCTTTGATACCCACTACTAACAGAATATTTGACTCTTGCTGGACAGATGGAGTTGACTGATTAGGTGTAGTAGGTGTGGGTGGCAGTACAGCAATCATCACACCACCGATCCAGGGTTTAATGTCTGTTTCGTAAGAAATATTACTATCATTTAATATTTCTTCATTGATATCCTGTAGAATTTTTGCTAATATTTCTTGCGCTTGTGGAGTGCCAAATTGCTGTAACTTATCCCAAGATTGGGGATCAGTGTTAACATATGTTGCCATCAAGGCATTAGCAGGTACTACTTTAGCACTGCTTATGGGGCTGGAAGTATCACCCAAGGGTGCTTTCAAATATACGTAAGCAGCTATACCTCCCACAACAACTATAGCCGTGCTAATAGCGGGAACTAGAAATTTTGATTTGCTTTCAGGCATTGTTATTGTCCTTTGTTGCGTAAAGTAGGAAAAGTATGATTCAGATGCTATAGATACAAAATTAATCGTGATTAATCGTGGGGTTTTGGGACTTTTCAGCGATTTTGACTAATTTAGCGGAACTTACTGAGACGATTGGTATTTACATACAAAAATAGTTTTGTCGTTGCTCTCAAAAAGACTTCAATGGAGTCTAGAGTAAATCCGTAAATGCTATCTTAATTTGATATGCAAAAAGTAGTCAGATTCTGAATGACAAGTTATTCTAAGCTATAAGAATAATTGTTAGTATTTGTAATCGATGGAAAGCCATCACTGTGTGATGCTAGAAACTCTTGTCCCGGTGATGCAAACCTGCAGAATCTCAGATCAGATCAAGACTTGGACACTGGGTAGCAAAATGAGACAATTGATTTAATTGATTACATCCCAAAGAAAATCCTGATCAAATTACCATTTTGATTTGGGAGAGGCATCTACAGATCGCTATTGTTATGACAGTTTCAGGATTACAAGGTCAGTAATAAACAATGTTGCAATTTTATTTTGATACAGAGAAAGCAAGACACAAATCTTTTGAATTGCCGGGGGCTAAACCACATTATAATCCCGATAAACCGGGACAGGTAGAGCATATTTTTCTGAACCTCAGTTTGGATATTCCCAACCAAAGTTACCATGGTAACTGTAGCATTCGCCTATTACCAATCCGTAATAATACTGATAGGTTGACCTTGGACGCTGTAAATTTAAATATCCAATCTGTACAGGTTGACGAGGTTGAACAAAAGTTTGACTATGACGGGGAAAAACTGTGTATTCAATTATCTCAACCTACGCAAATTGGTAAGAGGTTGTTGATAGCGATCGCCTACTCTGTGGAAAAACCCCAACGCGGTATCTACTTTATTCAACCAGATAAACACTACCCCCACAAACCTACCCAAGTCTGGACACAAGGAGAAGACGAAGATTCTCGTTATTGGTTTCCCTGTTTTGACTATCCAGGACAGTTATCAACTTCAGAAATTCGGGTGCGTGTTCCTAAACCCCTAATCGCTGTTTCTAATGGTGAATTAATTGATACCGTAGATGATGGTGATTATAAAATCTATCATTGGTCACAACAACAAATACATCCTACCTATTTAATGACTTTAGCTGTAAGTGATTTTGCGGAAATCAAGGATGAATGGCAAGGTAAACCTGTTACATATTACGTAGAAAAAGCTAGGGAAGCAGACGCTAACCGCAGCATGGGTAAAACACCCAGAATGATTGAGTTTTTAAGCGAAAAGTATGGTTATCTTTATCCTTATCCCAAATATGCTCAAGTTTGCGTGGATGACTTCATTTTTGGGGGGATGGAAAATACCTCTACCACTTTGTTAACAGATCGCTGTTTGTTGGATGAAAGAGCATTATTAGACAACCGCAACACCGAAAGTTTAGTAGTGCATGAATTAGCACATCAATGGTTTGGTGATTTACTGGTAATTAAACATTGGTCCCATGCTTGGATTAAGGAAGGAATGGCTTCCTATTCTGAGGTAATGTGGACTGAACATGAATATGGTGCGGATGATGCTGCTTATTATCGCTTGTCGGAAGCTCGCAGTTATTTAAGTGAAGATAGTAGTCGCTACCGTCGGCCAATGGTAACTCATGTTTACCGTGAAGCGATTGAACTTTACGATCGCCATATTTATGAAAAAGGTTCTTGTGTTTATCACATGATCCGTGCAGAATTGGGAGAAGAATTATTCTGGAAAGCTATCCAAACTTTTGTTGTTGATCATGCTCATCAAACTGTAGAAACCATAGATTTATTAAGATCAATTGAAAAAGCAACAGGTAGAAATTTAGCTTTCTTATTTGATCAATATGTTTATCGTGGTGGACATCCTGATTTTAAAGTTGCTTATTCTTGGGATGGGGATAGTAACTTAGCAAAAGTAACAGTTACCCAAACCCAAGCTAGTGATGATCAGGATTTATTTGATCTGAAAATTCCCATTGGTTTTGGTTATAAACAGCAAAATACTGATTTAAAGATTTTTAATGTCCGCATTAATGAACGGGAACAAAGTTTTTATTTCCCATTAACAGAAAAGCCCGATTTTGTTAGTTTTGATGTGGGTAATAATTATCTCAAAACCGTAGTTTTAGAATATCCCATACCAGAGTTAAAAGCACAGTTGGAATTTGATCCAAATCCTATTTCTCGGATTTATGCAGCAGAAGCATTAGCGAAAAAAGGCGGTTTGGAAGTTGTCAAAGCTTTATCCGCAGCTTTGAAAAATGATCCTTTTTGGGGTGTGCGGGTAGAAGTTGCTAAACAATTAACGGAAATTAAATTAGATCAAGTTTTTGATGGTTTAGTTTCTGGGTTGCATGATGATAATCCTTTTGTCCGTCGTTCTGTGGTAGAGTCCTTATCTCAAATCAAAACTCATGCTAGTTATAAAAATGTCAAAGAATTGGTACAGCATGGGGACAAAAGCTATTATGTAGAAGCTGCTGCTTGTCGGAGTTTGGGAACAATTGCTGCTGCTAATTTAGATGATAAACCCCACGAAGAAAAAGTGATTAAACTACTCAAATCTGTTTTAGAAGAAAGAGCAGGTTGGAATGAAGTAGTTAGAAGTGGTGCTATTGGTGGTTTAGCAGAATTTAAAACTTCGGAAAATGCTTTAAATGTCTTGTTGGAATACACTAAATTAGGCGTTTCTCAAGCATTACGTTTATCTGCGATTCGCGCTTTGGGGAAAATTTCCGTAGGTCAAAGTCCAGCTAATATAGAAAGAATTTTAGACCGATTAGCAGAAATAGCGAAAGAGACATTCTTTTTAACTCAAGTAGCGGTGGTGACAGCTTTAGGACAAATGGAAACTCCCAAAGCGATTGGGATTTTACAAAGTTTAGCTGATCAAACTCCTGATGGTAGGGTGCGACGTTATGCTGAGGAAGAAATTCCTAAAGTACAAAGAAATATTGGGACTGAAAAAAGTTTGAAACAAATGCGGGAAGAATTGGATCAATTGAAAAAACAAAATCAGGAGTTAAAGAGTCGGTTAGAAAATTTGGAGGCCAAGTCCAAGCAGGGAAATTAGGAGGATAATACACATTATTAGTAGGGGTTTAGCACTGCTAAACCCTGACAGGATTCAGAAGTAAAAATGTCTTTTTTTGTATGTTTGAATTTTGAGCGATCGCTTATGTGATGAAATCATTCCATATAATCCTTAAAGTCTTCGAGAGGTTCGTTAAAATCTGATGATATCCACACTTTTCCTTTAGCACTACCTCTTTTCAAAGGTCGTTGAATTGGGGAAATTTCTGCCACTGGTTTATCATCTTGTGTAATAATAATTTTTTCTCCTTTAATCACCAAGTCGAGATATTTAGTCAAATTAGACTGTAATTGATCTATTTCTAGTTTAGTCACGATTAGTAATTTTCTGACAAGAAGTGTTGAATAATAAATCTGAATATTATCTCTATTCTATATGAATCAGAGGAAGTGGGATAAGGCAAAATCAAAAGTGGTGAAAAAGCTAGAATTATCCCTACTTTCCCCCTGTTTTGCGTAAGTCCTGTATTCCTAAAACTTCCTCAATCTAAGTATTAAACCAAGACAAAAATGTATTTTTTTTTGCATAAAATTAGTATAATTACTGTTTGTACTTATACTGAAATTGATGCAATATATAATCAAGGCTAAATCAAAAACCAAAGAAAGATAAATCACTATTGAATGCTAATACATATCCTGAATCATATTTGCCGAGTTAGACACTGAACTTTTAACTTATCTAGATGTAGATAATTTTATACTGCGGTAAAAGTTTTGATAAATCAACCTTTACCGAAAATAGGCTACAGCAGCTTTTTGATCACAAAAAATAGAGGTTTGATACATGATAGAAGTACCAGCAAATTTATTTTATGTGGCGATCGCCATAGTTTTTATACTAGGATTCATTTGGGAAATAATTACAGTAATAAAATATTGTCAAGAATCTAATTTTATTAAGAAGATAATCAAAGAATTAGAAAGAGATACTTATGTTGAAAGAAAATGGATTAACGAGCATTTAGAAACAGAAAATAATTATCATAGAAATCCTCTAAAAACCAATGATAAATACATCCTCAAACAATATCCAGATATATTCCATCAATCGACACGCAGTAATTTAAGATTTATTAGTACAATTTGTACATCCATTGGAGTCTTAGGAACATTTTATGGTATTCAATCAGGAATAGCAGATATTCCATTGGGTAGCTTAAATAAAACAGATGCTTTACAAACAGATGCTTTAATGAAAGGAGTAGGAACATTATTAGCAGGAATGCAAACAGCATTTTCTACTTCATTAGTGGGGTTAGGACTAGGAAGTGTATTTACTATTATTCTATTTTTCACAGACTTCATTAGACAATCACGACATGACAACCTAAGACAAAAATTACATAAAATTACCGTTCCTAAAAAAGATAATCGAGAAGATGCAATCAACAGTTTAAAAGAAATTGCTGCCAGTTTTAGAAACTTTGATTTTAACGCCAGTTTAAAAGCAACCCAAGCATTACAAAAAGTAGCGGAAAAACTGGACTCAGAAACTATTGGAATAGAAGTAGGAAAAGCTGTTAGTAGTCAATTAGATAGAACAATAGAAACTAGATTAACCCCCGCATTTAATCATATTGCCGATTCCCAAAAAACCCTAACCCAAATTACCACCATTCAAAAAAATGTACTGGAAAACTTAATTAGTGAAATGAAAAATCAACTAATTATTCCAGTAGTAGAAAGACTAGATCAAAGTGCGATATTAACTCAACAAGCATCAGCAGCAGTCACAAAATTAAACAATGAATTAGGGGGAATATCTGAAAAATTAGCTAATTCAATCGTCACAATTCAACAATTTCAACAAGAAACATTAGGAGAGTTAAATAATTTTGCCAATAGCTTACAATCTACCTTACATGATTTCCAAACAGAGACAACCAACGTTTTACAAGAAACTGGAGTTGCTATTACTAAAGCAGTAGAAACAAGTATTACAGGAATGGAATCTCAACGGGAAGCATTCCAAAAAAGTGCAGAACAAGCAGCGGATACATTTAAAGGAATTAGAAGAGAATTAGAACAATCTTTAACAACTCAATCTGAACAACAAAATCAAATGTTAACAAGGGTTTATTCTGCATTTTCACAAATTATCACTGAAACCAATGAAAGTTTTAAAACTCAAACTATAACTTTAGAAACAGTAGGTAGACAAGCATCACTATTAATGAACAGTGCAAAGGAGAATTTAGAACAAACATTATCAAATATTGATCAGACATTACAACAAACCCGCGTCACAGTACAAGAAGAATTACAAAGGTTTAGAATTGAATATCAAAACAGTTTAAATCAATTCTTTAATGATCAAAATCAACTCCTAGAAAGTACATTAGGAACACAAAGAAATGCTTTACAGGAAGTAGTGAATGATTTACGCAAAGCTTTCCAAGAAGAAACCGAACGCAGAAAATCATTAATGAATGATTTAACTCATACAATAAATGAAGTTACCAGAGGTATGAATGATATTAGCACAGCAACTAATAATATGCACAGCAAAATACAAGTAATACAAGAATTTACAGCAGCAACGGGTTTACATTCAGGAGAAAGAATAACTCAACTCCAAGAATTATCTCGGAATATTGGTACAGTAAGTCAAGATTTTAATAATCTTCTATATAATTGGCGAGATCATCTCGATCAATATCTAGATAAATCAACAAAATGGCAAACTGAATTTTTTAAAGAAGCTGACAGTTCCATGTCAAGATTATGTAGTAACATTTTAGAAAATGCAAATAACGCATTAGTCAAAATTGAAAATGAACGTCGATTAAATTAACGTAGGTTGGGTTGAACGATGTGAAACCCAACACACCTTTTCAAATCAAATGTTTGGTTTATTTGCATCAATTCAACCTACACTTTTGAAATATTAGCTTTACTTGTTGGGTTTCCTTACGTCAACCCAACCTACAGAAAATAATTATCAGGTAAATTATCTCATGTTCAATCATTTAAACATTTTCAAAAATCAAGATGATCAAGAAGAAGATCCCGCAATTTATCTTTCTATCGGCGATTTAATGTCATCGTTATTAATGTTTTTTGCACTACTTTTTATTTCTGCATTAATTCAGCTTAATCAAGCACAAAAAGACATTACCAGAATTTTAATAGGTGAGTTAGAAGGACAATTAAAAGCTAATAATATTGAAGCAAAAGTTGATCCAAATACCGGAGATATCAGTTTAAGAGATAGCATCTTATTTGAAACTAATAGCGCAAAATTAAATCCCCAAGGTGAAAAAACACTGCAAAAATTGATTCCCATTTATAGCAAAGTAATTTTTGAAACTCCCAGAGTGAAAGATCAAATTGAAAGAGTAGTTATTGAAGGCCATACAAGTGCTTATGGTAAAGCTGATTTCAACATGGAATTAAGTTTAAACAGAGCTTGGCAAGTTGCCAAATATACATTATATACAATGCCATTTCCTAACAAAACTCATAAATCACAATTAGAGAAGAAAATCATGGTAGTAGGAAGAGGTGAAAATGATGCAAAAATAGGAGATTTACCAACAGATAGAAGAGTAGTATTTCGGATTCAGTTTAAAGGACAAGATTTGAGTAAGTTAAATCAAGCAGATAATTAGAAAACAATGCTTCACAAAGACTTCAACCTTAAAGAATTTAGTATACCAGATCATCAACCCCATAGATTAATTGAACTCGCTGCAAAACAAAAACCTAGTAATATTAATTTATCTATATCAGCATTGCAAGAAAAAATTGATCAGAATAGAATTAAAGATATTAGTTTAATAGAATGGATATGGTGTATTGATAACGATCAAATTTGGGAAGCAATACCAGAAGAAGAAAGAAAACAATTAACTTTAAGAATTTGGCGTATATCCCAAGAAAATAAATGGTTATATTTTACCTTAATTCGTCGGTTAGCTTGGTTTTATCATGGACAAAAAAATGTAATCACATCGCACTTAGTTAATGGGTTTCTTCTGTGGAGTAATTCAATTTCTGTCAAGGATAATCTAGTTATTAAAATTTTGGTTGCTTTGGGAGCAAATGAACCGAAAAAAGCAATGGTAAAAATTATTTGTGACCAAAACTTAACTCATAATGAACTATTACCAAAAATCAATCATGTTCTCCCGAATCTTACCATATTTAAAGATTATGTTTTGGAAATAGCACCTTATTTTACAAAACAGCTACATCCAGTTACGTTAGATAAAGTTAATTGGTTATTACGTTGTTTTGAACAAATGGAGGAAACTGATCAAATTAAATCTGTAGAATATATTTTAAATCATCTTTCTACCTCAATAGTTGGTAGGTATCCAGAGTTAGTTAATTGGTTAAAAACCAACTATCATAATTCTAGCAAACAATCAAAATTATCCAGTCAAGCTAGACAGAAGTTAAGAATTTGGATTGGTGCAGTTAATTATCAAGACTTTTCTAATTTAGTAGATTTAATTGCTCAACGAATTGGTATCACAGACAAAGAGGAAAACCAGTTAAACAAACGTCAAGGATTTTGGGCTAATTATAGCAATAGTTTTATGAGAATTAAAATTTTATTACCTATGCAATCTTATGAAATTATCAATCATGATTTGAGAGCAGATCAAGATGTTCAAAGACTACGATCAGATGGTAGTGATGAGACAGAAATATGTATTTTTGATTTAGGAGAGAATGGTTTTATTGTCGAATTTTTTAGAGGTAGAGGAAGTGAAACTAGAATTTTTCCTCAAAATGATTATATCGAAAGTGTTTTATTTGGTTCTCAACCATTATCCGTGAAAAGAATTAGAAAATTAGGAGGGGAAGCACATGATCATGCTTTAGCTTGGCAATGGTCTTGCGAACAATTATTAAGAACTAAATATCAAATTCTGCCAAATACAGGAACTACATCTTTTATCGGATTACCACCAAAATATGGTAGATATGATACTAGTTTAGGTTTACCTAATCCTGATGATCAAAAATTAAATGAACGTCAAAATCAATTACAAAAATGGAATCGGATCATTAATCAATTAGAATTAGAAGCCAAACGATCATCATATTAATCAGATTTCAATCAAAATCTATCGAAAACTGTTAGTTCTCTGTATCTTTGTGCTTTAAATATCCATTAATTAAATAAACATTCAGTAAATAACCATGAAAGATATATTTCAACAACCATCAATAGAAACATTAGTAAAAGAAATTGTCGCCTTAAATCATGCTTGGAAAGCAGCAGGAGAAATATTTGGAGAAGAAAGCGAAATAGCTAAAAGTGCAAGAGATTTAAAAGGATCTTTACAAACAAGATTATTACGTACCTATCCAAATCAAGTTTATTTGAGAATAGATCAAAAAAGTTCACAAGAAGCAGGAGAAGAAGTATATAGTTTGCGTTTAGTAAATCCAATTAATAACCGTGATAATGCAGAACATTTACCTGTTAGAGTTGTCAAAAAATTACTTTCCCAGGAAGAAATTAATCAATTGGAAAAATTTAATAATTAGGGAATCGGATAATATTTATATATTAATCTATTTCGGATAGTTTCAACTGCACTATATTAATAAATATCAAAATTCTCTAAACAGCAATATATCTCATCTTTATATACATAAAAACCCTGTATGAGATTTTCACCACCATCCTACAAAACCTGAATATTCACAAATAACCATCAACTAACCTGTATGGGATCGGATTTTCAAGATATTTAATGTCAGATTTGATACTAAATTATACCGTATCAAACATTAAGAAATAATAAAATACTCTCGCTAAGAGACAAAAGTTTGTACTTTTATAAAGTATAATTAAGAAAAACATAAACTAATCTCAACATTCAAGATAAGTTGAGTTTATCTATAGCTTCCATCAAAAACCAACAATACACTTGAGCAACAAGTAAATTGTCAATCAAGTAGTCAGAAAATTCTCAAATTCCCAGTTGTAGAGGCAAAAAAAGACGTGGGTCAGTATCAACCTGCTCAACTAAAGCAGTATAATCCAGAAGCGATCGCTCGTTACTATCGTTACCGTCCCTGGTTAGCTTGGGGCAGACTACTGAGAATCATCTTCTCCTTTGCAGGCTTTCTACTCAGCCTCAAATGGGATGAATGGCAAAACCAAGTTGAGCAGAATAAGGGTAAACGAGCTACCCAGTTGCGACAACTGCTCACAAACCTCGGACCGACATTTATTAAAGTGGGTCAAGCCCTTTCGACTCGACCAGACTTGATCCGTAAAGACTTTTTAGAGGAACTGGTAAAACTACAAGACCAGTTACCACCCTTTGACCATGACCTAGCGCAACACATTATTGAAACTGAACTCAACCGTTCCATTGATGAGATATTTAGCGAACTTTCCCCGAAACCAGTGGCTGCGGCTAGTTTAGGTCAAGTTTACCGGGGTCGTCTCATCACTGGTGAGGAAGTAGCAGTCAAGGTACAACGCCCGCACCTGCGTCCAGTAATTACAAAAGACTTATATCTAATGCGTTGGGCAGCAACTTGGCTGAGTCCTTGGTTGCCCCTCAATCTCGGCCATGACCTCACATTAATCGTCGACGAGTTTGGCACGAAGTTATTTGAAGAAATAGACTACATGAACGAAGGTCGGAACGCGGAAAAATTCGCCACCAACTTCCGTGATGACCCCCAAGTAAAAGTACCAACTATTTACTGGCGTTATAGTAGTAACCGTGTTTTAACCCTAGAATGGATTAACGGCTTTAAACTCACAGATATCCAAAGCATTCGCCAAGCAGGTTTAGATCCCGAAACCATTATCCAGATTGGTGTTACTTCTGGTTTGCAACAACTATTAGAACATGGTTTTTTCCATGCTGACCCCCATCCTGGTAATTTATTTGCTGTTCCCGATGGTCGCATGGCTTACATCGACTTTGGCATGATGGACCAGTTGGAGGAAACCACAAAGGAAACCTTAGTAGATGCCTTAGTACATCTTGTCAACAAAGATTATACTGACTTAGCGGAAGACTTTGTAAAATTGGGCTTCCTCGCTCCAAAAACAAATATTGCTCCCATTGTTCCAGCATTAGAAGCAGTTCTGGGAAATGCCATTGGTAAAAACGTCGGTGATTTTAACTTTAAAACCATTACCGATGAATTTTCGGAATTGATGTATGAATATCCTTTCCGAGTTCCCGCTAAGTTTGCCTTAATTATTCGTTCTTTGGTGACACAGGAAGGTATTGCTTTAACCCTCAACCCCAATTTTAAAATTGTGGAAGTAGGTTATCCCTACATAGCACGACGGTTATTAACTGGTGAATCTCCCGCATTAAGACGACGCTTATTGAACGTGCTATTTAAAGATGGTAAATTCCAATGGCAGCGTTTAGAGAATTTGATTTCCATTGCGCGGACTGATCAGCAATTTGATGTTGTTCCAACAGCTAGAATGGGTTTACAGTATTTACTATCGGAAGAAGGTAAATTTTTACGTCGTCAGTTAGTTTTAGCACTAACTGAAGATGATCGTTTACACACTGATGAAGTACAAAGATTGTGGGATTTAGTCAAAGATGACTTACCGCCAAATCGGTTATTAAATGTAGCTGTAGGCATTTTAACCGAGTTATCGAGAGAAAGTGTAGCAGCTATTTTGCCAAAAGCAACATCTCTAATTTCGTTTACTGAAAAACAGTAACAACGTTTAAATTATTTGCATAAAAATCAGGAGTCTTCATGTATTATTATCCTCTGCAACCTCCTTATATCTTGCTTTTGGTTGGTTTCCTCATGGCTTTAACTTCTGGTTTTGCTTTGTCAGGAACATTAAAAGTAATTGTCCAAAAATGGCCAAATAACAATCAAGAACCTATTAAATCTAGTGCTTCTTTAAAGCAATTGTTAGTACCATTTATTGGTATTACGGGAGGCGTTTGTTTATTTATGTCTTCTGGTTTAGAAATATTTGGTTTTCCCTCTCCCCTAGCTTTGGGTATTGGTTTACCTTTGAGTTTGGGAACTTGTGTGTTTGTTTGGTTTCAGTTAGGTAGTTTGCTGGAATTTGTCAGCAGTCGAGGAATGCAATCTTTAGATTTGGATTCTTGGTCTTAATAACAATAATTCAGAAGTCAGGAGTTATTTATTTTGGATTTTGGATTTTGGATTTTGGATTGTTTTGTCAAATCTAATCTAAAATCTAAAATTTTCTTCCCCATCTCCCTATTTCCTTTACTAACGAAAAACTTTTTGCTGCCACTTTTATCAAGTCTAATTACTTGTGCATTTGCCTGAACTTGAAAATCTGCTTTTTCACGAACTTTAACACGAATTTTAATTAATTAGGTTTTTAATCTGTTCATATTCTCTTGTCTCATTAGCAATTAACTTGACTAACCTGATTCAATTCAAAACTTCTAAATAGGCTATAGTTATGAATGATCAATATCAAGCATCCATGTGTGTGGGAGGTAAAGAAAGCAATGCAGGTAATCCGACTATCAGCACTTTCTGACAACTATATATTTATGCTGTACGATTTACAGCATAATATTGCTGCTGTTGTTGATCCAGCGGAGTCTAAACCAGTTTTACAGCAACTTGCACAACTAAAATGCAATTTAGTAGCAATTTTTAACACACACCATCATCATGATCATGTGGGTGCTAATCTGGAGTTAATCGAAAAATTCCCCCAATTGACGGTATATGCTGGAATTGAGGATCGAGGAAGGATTCCTGGACAACAGGTATTTTTACAAGAAGGCGATCGCGTACAATTTGCCGATCGCACAGCAGAAGTATTTTTTGTACCCGGCCATACCCGCGCTCATATAGCTTACTACTTTCCTCCTGTAACACCTGGTGAGACAGGAGAATTATTCTGCGGTGATACTTTATTTGCTGGTGGTTGTGGTCGTTTGTTTGAAGGTACACCAGCGCAAATGGTAGACTCTTTAAGCAAACTGCGGGCTTTACCTGATAATACCCTTGTTTGGTGCGCCCATGAATACACTTTAAGTAATCTGCGCTTTGCATTAACAGTTGATAGTGAAAACACGGATTTACAAAAGCGATTTGCAGAAGTAACAGATATGCGTCAGCGTCAGGAAGCTACTGTTCCTTCTCTGCTTGGTATTGAAAAGAATACAAATCCGTTTTTACGCTGGGATCATCCTTCGTTACAATTAGCTGTAAATAGTAAAGATCCTGTACAAACTTTTGCTAAAATTCGCGGAATGAAAGATAAATTTTAAGTAAGTATTCAGCAGTCAGCTATCAGCTTTAAAGACTGAAATAGAAAACAAGAGAAAAATCAGGAGTGTATAAATTTTATGCAATTAAGAATTATAAATCTTTCCTCTTGCTGTTATTAGCTGATTACTGATTACTGATTACTTACACTTTATTCACAGGTTTACTCAATGTTTAAAAAGCATCACTAAACCTTCTCAAATACTCCTTTCTCCATAGAGAATCCCTTTTTCTGTTTGTCCTAATTTCCAAAACCCGTATTCCCTGACTTGGTAACAGTTTTAATCTTTCTTCTAACTGCTTCCAAGAATTTATTAACTCATATTCTACACCATAAGTAGCACATAACTGGGCAAAATTAATATCCTGGGGAGTGGCAAAAAATTCTTCAAAAGGTGGATCAAAATTAGCAATAGGTAACATTTCAAAAATTCCCCCACCATTGTTATTAATTAATACAATTGTCAAATGTCCAACTAACTTATTTCTCATTAAAAAACCATTAGTATCATGTAATAGGGCTAAATCTCCCGTTAACATCACACTACTTTGTTGATGATGTGCTATTCCTAAAGCAGTGGAAAGAGTACCATCAATCCCATTTGCACCCCTATTAAAATATGATTTTATTCCTGAATTATTTGGTTTCCAGAAAAATTCCACATCTCGCACTGGCATACTATTAGCAATAAAAAATGGTGTTTGTGGGGGTATAATTTGCGAAATTAACCAAGCAGCTTTACTTTCAATTAAGTCTTCTATATTTTCAAAAGTCTCATCAATATTTTTTCTAATTTGCGCTTCAATTTCACACCATTTTTGTAAATAAAACCCCCATTTCCCATTTCCCATTTCCCATTTCCCATTCCCCAATTTTTCTACAGATATCCTTAAATGTGTTGTTTTTCCATGTAAAGGATCTAAATTTTCAGCACTACTATCAATTAACCAGCGTTGAGGATTAACATTAATTAACCAATTACGTAATTCTTTACTAGTCGGCATTTCCCCAATTTGAATTACCATTTCTGGTGTTAATTCTTGGGACAAGTTTTGATTACGTAAAATTATGTCGTAGGTAGAAATTAGATAGGGGTTTAAATCTGCGTAATTTCTAACAGGAGAAAGTCCCTCAGCTAAAACAGGCCATTGCAAAGTTTGAGAAAGTCGAGCGATCGCTATACAATATTCTTCAGGTTCTTTGGGTTGTGCAACTCCAGCAATAATAATACCCCGTTGACATTGTTGCCATTCTTTAGGTAATTGATAATTGGTAATTGGTAATGGTGTTGCAATTATCCCAGAAAAGAACTCTTCACAATCTAATATAAAATCAGTACCATCAGAAATTGGTGCTAGAGGATCACGAAAAGGTATATTTAAATGTACAATTCCCCCTGTAGGAAATTGGCAACTTTCCCAAGCATGAATTACCGTTTGTCGCAAATAACTTAACATTCTTTTATTAGCGACAGGTGTAGCTAACTCAGTTTGCCAGTTAGGATAATTACTGTATAATTTTACCTGATCAATAGTTTGTCCAGAATGGCAATCTCGCAATTCAGCAGGTCTATCTGTAGTTAATATTAATAAAGGTACACGACTTTCTTTAGCTTCGATTACCGCAGGGTAAAAATTAGCTCCTGCTGTCCCTGAAGTACAAACCAAAACCACAGGTTTTCCTGTTGCTTTTGCTCTTCCCAAAGCAAAAAAAGCCGCAGAGCGTTCATCTAAAATGGGAATAGCTTCAATATCTGGTGCTTGTTTGCTAAAAGCTACAGTCAGAGGAGTAGAACGAGAACCAGGACATAAAACAGCACAACTTAAACCCAAGCGTTTGAGGGTTTCTGTTAAAACATAAGACCACAGTTGATTAACATTATTAAAATGTAGCTGCATTAATTCAATAGGGGATATAAGACAATTTTTAATTTTAAGTTGTTTATCGGGCTTTTTAATTTAAAATTTAAAATGTCTAAAATGTAAAACTTCTACTCTAATTTTTATGGACTGTATTCATTTAACAGGAATTAGCTGCTATGGCTATATTGGGTATTTACCAGAGGAAAAGGTTTTAGGACAATGGTTTGAGGTAGATTTGAAGTTATGGTTGGATCTTTCCCAAGCTACTGAGAATGACACTATTGAAGATACTGTAGATTATCGCACTGTTATTAATTTAGTGCAGAATTTAGTTAAAACATCTAAATTTGATTTGTTGGAGAGGTTAGCAGGTGCGATCGCAGATGCTATTCTTCAGCAGAATGATATGGTTTCTCAAATACAAGTTATTGTTATCAAACCTGCTGCACCCATACCCGACTTTAACGGCAAAATTAGCATTGAAATTACCAGAACTAGGTAAAAAGATAAATAGATAAATAAAAACTGGAGTTTAAAAAACCCAGATAAAACAAAACCCCCTCTAAATAAATAGAGGAGGCTTTTGTTGTTAAATATTAAACCTGGCATCGAGCTATTGTGACAGAGGGCAACCCCTCAACTATCGTCGCCGCAGCAGCGTTTCACCTCTGAGTTCGGGAAGGGATCAGTGTGGTTCCACCGCGCCATAGACACCAGGAAAACCCGTTGGGAATTGATAATTGACAATTGATAATTGAAAATTAAAGAATTATCAAAAATCG
>NZ_JACJUZ010000166.1:0-1508 GCF_014299995.1 Sphaerospermopsis sp. LEGE 00249
TGTAAATCGTCAGCAAAAAGTGTACTGATTTAAGTCAAAACTAAGAGAGTGTTTTCAAAATCCTTAAATTTGATATTATGAGAACACCCAAGAAAAAAACAGCAGAGAATTTCATCAAAGACATTCGTAGAAACACACGAAGAATCTTTAGTTCTGAACAGAAAATTCAGATTGTTATGGAAGCTTTACGAGCAGAAATGTCAGTTGCAGAATTATGTCGTAAGTATTCTATAAATGAATCTCAGTTTTATAAGTGGAATAAAGAGTTTTTAGAAGCTGGTAAAAAGCGTTTAGCAGGCGATGTAACAAGAGAAGCTACGAGTGATGAAGTAGCAGAACTCAAGAAAGAAAACCAGGCATTAAAAGTCATGATTGCCGATTTGGTTTTACGCTACGATATTGTAAAAAAAAGCTTGGACATGCTGGATTAACTGAAAAGTTCAAAAAATATATGAGACTTACAGTATCCGAAAAACAAGAAATCATTCACTTGGTTACGCGCTCTGAAATTGGTGTTAATCGAACACTTCGGGAGATTGGAATCAACAAAAGCACTTTTTACAATTGGTATCATGCTTATAGCGAAAATGGTGTTGAAGGATTGATTCCAACCAAAAGAGCATCAAACAGACAATGGAACAGCATTCCGCAAGAACAGAAGAATTTGGTTGTAAAATTAGCTTTAGATTATCCTGATTTATCATCTCGAGAATTGGCCTATAAAATGACAGATGAGCAGCAAATATTCTTATCAGAATCCAGTGTTTATAGGATTTTAAAGTCAAGAGGATTAATCACTGCTCCAGCTCATATTTTTCTGAGTGCTGGAAATGAATTTACGGATAAAACAGGATTTGTTCATCAAATGTGGCAAACTGATTTTACGTACTTTAAAATACTTGGTTGGGGTTGGTATTACTTGAGTACGGTTTTGGACGATTACAGCCGATATATTGTGCATTGGGAACTTTGCTCAAACATGAAAGCTGATGATGTAAAACGAACTGTTGACACGGCAATTAAAAAAGCAAAATTAATTAGCAAACAAAAGCCAAAACTCTTGTCTGACAATGGTTCGTGTTACATTGCAAACGAATTAAAATCGTATTTAAAAGACAATTATCAAATGCAACAAGTGCATGGTAGACCCAATCATCCACAAACACAAGGAAAGATTGAACGCTATCACAGAACCATGAAAAATGTTGTGAAACTTGATAATTACTTTGCTCCAGAAGAATTAGAAGCTGCTTTAGAAAAATTTGTTTATCGTTATAACAATCAACGCTATCACGAATCATTAAACAACTTAACCCCAGCAGATGTCTATTTTGGTAGAGGTGAATTGATTTTAAAAGAACGAGAACGATTAAAGAAAATTGCAATTATTAACCGCAGAAATGAGTACCAAAAAATAAAATTAACAACAAATCAAAACAAACATTTATCTTTGAATTATTAACTAAATACTCTCTTAGGAAAAGTCCACTTTAGTTTGAAGACATACA
>NZ_JACJUZ010000069.1:0-29523 GCF_014299995.1 Sphaerospermopsis sp. LEGE 00249
GGGGAAGGGGGCAGGGGGAAATATTTGTATTTTCCCAATCACAGATCACCAATCACCAATCACCAGTCCCCAGTCACCTATTCTCTGAATATATGTTGCAAAAAAGTAAGAATTGGGTCAACAAATGTCAAGCAATGCAAAGGATCTTAAAGGAAAGTCAACGAAATAAACTTTATCCACAAGAAAGTGTTAGTTTAAATATATAACCTCAATGGTGATGGGAGGAATTACCTGCAATAAGCATCACGCCAAAACAAAAGAAATGGAATGGCTGATGGTATCTTCAGAAGTTGTTGACATCGATCAGAATCAAAACTTCTATTCTGGCTGGCATAATTAATATATAGAAAGAGCAAGCCAACAGAAGAATCACAAGAGGAGCTACTTCTAGAATTGTAAATAAAAGTTGCTCAAACTGAAAAAGCAGGTACAGAACAGCTAATAATGATTGATTGAAAGTTTTTCTTTGCAGATCCAGTTGTCTGGCAAGCAGTTGGATACTAACACAGAGTTTCACAAACTAAATCAAAGCTAGAGGTACTTATAGTTAAGATGCGACAACTTGAGAAACAAATACAAAGCCTTACATTAAAAGCAGTTCACAATTTGTATTGGCGGCAGTGATAGACCTTACCGCAATCTCTGTGCATACAAAACCCATTCACATCAAATAAATATTTAGCTAAATATTTAGCGGGAGAGTTTACATGAAGCTTGTCATCCACGGCAAAAATATTGAAATTACCGATGCAATTCGAGAATATGTGCATCAAAAACTTGAAAAAGCAGTTAGTCACTTTCAAAACATCACGAATGAAGTAGATGTCCATTTAAGTGTAGCTCGCAATCCGCGAATTAATACTAGACAAGCGGCTGAAGTCACTATTTATGCTAATGGTAACGTCATCCGTGCAGAGGAAAGCAGCGAGAACTTATATGCAAGTATTGACTTGGTGGCAGATAAAATATCCCGTCAACTGCGAAAATACAAAGAAAGAAGACAAGAACACAAAACCCAGCCTATACCAACTAATGAAGCCGTAGTTGCCGAACCAGTAGCAGATTTAATCGGCGATCGCACTCCTGAACTACCAGGAGAAGTAGTCAGGACTAAGTATTTTTCCATGCCTCCGATGACAGTTGTAGAAGCGCAAGAACAACTGCAACTTGTAGGACATGACTTTTATATGTTCCGTAACGCCGAAACAGGAGAAATCAACGTTATTTATGAACGTAACCACGGCGGTTATGGTGTGATTCAACCACGCAACCCTAACACTAACGGACAAACTAACGGCAAGAACGGCAAAACTGCCCAAGGTAATATTCCCATGCCGGAAAAGTCTAAAGTCTAATTTCAGGTGATTGGGTACTGGGGACACTTCGACAAGCTCAGTGCATCGCTGGGGACTGGTGATTGGGGACTGGGACAAGATTTTAGATTTTAGATTTTAGATTTTAGATTGGAGTACATGAAATACAATCCAAAATCCAAACTCCAAAATCCAAACTCCAAAATTGTATCACCAATCACCAAATCATCTTGCAGCCAACTGTTGTAACCTTTTCAAGGTTTCCTCAACGTGACCTTTAAAGTTAAACATGGAATCAAACACAGATTTAACAATGCCGTTTTGGTCTATTACGTAAGTTACCCGGCCGGGGATAAAACCAAAAGCAGTAGTTGCACCATATTGTTTTCTAACATTGTCGCCTTTATCACTCAACAGTGTAAAAGGTAAATTGTACTTAGCTGCAAACTTCTGATGAGATTCGCTAGAGTCACCACTTACGCCGATGACTTCAGCACCAGCAGCTTTAAATACTTCATATTGATCTCGGAAAGCACAAGATTCCGCAGTACATCCAGGGGTGTCGTCTTTAGGATAAAAGTAAAGGACGACAGCCTTTTTGCCGCGAAAATCCTTTAAACTGACGGTAGAACCGTCTTGAGAGGGTAGACTAAAATCAGGTGCAGTATCTCCAATGTTGATAGACATGGTGGCTATTAATAATGGCTTAACAAATCTACATTAACTAATTATTTGTCATTTGGTATTCTCAACATTAGTTATATTTCATCAAAAAGTTCTAGTTCTAGTTGATTTGGCCAATAAGGTCTTTTTATGGGTAAAAGAGGATCGCCTATCAAGCCAGAAAGTTTGAGCAATCCATCATCAAAAGTGTCTAAAACATCCACTTTAGCCTGTATAGCAGTGGCTACATGAGTAGCATCTTTGGGTTTTAAACTTTCATATTGCCACATTAAATCTCTGGCTAATTCTCCAATTTTTCTATCTACATCATACACATAAATCCATTCATGTCTGAAAAAAGAACGTATTTTTTCCTCAACATCCTTAGAAAGTTTAGGTTTACCTTTCTCCAACCTAATAACTTCTATAAATGTTAATGCAGAGGTAACAATGATAATTTCGCCAGCTTCAGCAGCTTTGATGACTGAAAAGCATTCATTGATTTTATCACTTTCATTTTTAAGCACAGCTAAAAACCCACATTCCGCAGATAAAATCCAATTCTGAATAATTATCACGAAAGATTCAGGGTTGTACAAACTTTACTCCAAAAATATTCTCAATAAATGAGATAAATTCCTAATAAACATTTTATAGTTCTTTTGAACTAAAATCCTGAAAACCCTTACCAAACAATGTTTTTGGAGATAATTATTTTTTTACTCTCCGCTTATGCGGAATGTGAGTAAAAAAGTACATGAATCCCAGTAATGACGAGGCTTGGATGACTTTTTCAATCTTCGCCTCCTAAAATACCAATAATATCTTTAATGCGGGGAAGCTCTATCTCACTTGGAAAAACTTCCATTTCTTCAACTTCTACACTAACTTTTTGTCCATCTTCCCTAGAACGGATCAGACCATACACAGATACTCTTTTGCCAAGAGCATCCTTTACAGAGTCAATATTTTCTGGCATGAAATGGCATTTTACACCTTTGCCAATAAGTAGATCATAAATTCTGAATAAAGGCTTTCGGCTTAAATCTATAGCTTTAAGAACACCTTCTACAGAACCAAAACTTTTATAATGAGCGCCTATAAGTTCATCAACATTGGCAACTAAATGTTGTGTAAGATTAACTTTTTTTGAATTAGCTCCTACCTGAATAGTTAACATATCTTCGCCAATTAAACCAGCTAAACACCTAGCACTTTCTAATGCTCGATCTGAAAAGAAAGGTGGCCGTTTAGGATATTCCTCAAGAGTAGCAATTCCTGTTTCTACTGTAGTAACAACTTCAGCTATTGCCGCCATCGCTACACGATCAGTCGTTATACCCTCTATTGTTAGGTGAACACTACCACTGGTGACAGATGAAACAACCCAATTTACAGATGGACGTTTTTTTTCACTCAGACTCTGATCCACTTCATGTAATATATTTGCTAATTCTTCTTGGGCTTTGCGGAATTTGTCAAACGGAAGCAACGAGCCATCAATGTCAACTGTTAGGCTCGTATGGAGTTTTCCAGATTGAACTAGCTGCGGTGGTTTCATTTTTGAGGCAAAGTGATTCAATTTCTAGTTTAAACTAAATTTGTACTTGACAATCGTTAATATACGCACACAATCTATAGGACTCCTATTTGATTTTTGAACAAGCTGTAAACCCTAAACCCTATATTATCAACGATTGATTCTCAGTATATTGAGCAAGATTCAAGTAGGATTCCTATATGTCTTCTAGGCAAATTAAGTAATTTCAGGTTTTTTGTATTGAGCAAATGCCTTGTATGGTGATTTATTAACAAAATTTTACCTTCTAACCAAGTTTATACATTTTTTTTCTTGATAACGTGCATCAAGCAGGGTAGTTTAATATTCATCAAAAAAAACTATTTCGCTTATGCGCCTGACTTCACTGGATGTATTTCGTGGTATTACTATTGCGGGTATGATTCTTGTCAATATGGCGGGAGTCGCAGAGGCTAAATATCCCCCTTTAGATCATGCGGACTGGAACGGTTGTACACCCACCGATTTAGTATTTCCTTTCTTTCTGTTCATTGTTGGTGTAGCAATGAATTTCTCTTTATCAAAGTACACCGCTGATCACAAACCTACCAAAACTGTTTACTTACGTATTCTGCGCCGCGCTGCTATTCTCTTTGTATTAGGATTAATACTTAACGGCTTTTGGAATAAAGGTGTTTGGACTTTTGACTTTAGTAGTCTCCGCTTGATGGGGGTATTGCAAAGAATAGGTTTAACTTACCTTTTTGCATCTTTGATAGTTTTAAAATTACCCCGCAAAAGTCAATGGATATTAGCAGGAATATTACTTAGGGTTTGCTGAATAAACCTAAAACCTTGATATATCAAAGGTTAGAGGCTGATAAACACAGAAATTAGTGCAAGGGTTTTGAAGGGTATACCGGAAAAAGTGTGCATTTTTTGGGATTTCAAGAGATGGCAAAGAAATTTTCCAATCTCCTCCTGACTCCTGACTCCTATGCCCTCACGGAAAGACTTTCTCAGCAACCCCTACTTATTGGTTATTGGATAACAATGATGTATGTCCCTGTTCCCGGTTATGGTGCGGGAGTGCTGACGCGGGAAGGTAATTTTGGCGCATTTATTGACAGATTAATTATTCCCAAACCACATTTATATAAAGGTGATGGGTTTAATTTCATGGGAAATCCAGAAGGATTATATAGTACAATTCCAGCAATAGTTAGCGTTTTAGTCGGTTATTTTGCAGGAGACTGGATTAAAAATAAAAAACAGGCTAATTCACAAACTAGCATGGATTTAGTTTTATTTGGTTTGTGTTGTTTAGTAATTGGAATTATTTGGGATGTAGCATTTCCCATTAACAAGAAACTCTGGACAAGTTCCTATGTTTTGTTTACCAGCGGTTGGGGGTTAATGTTATTAGCGGGTTGTTATGAATTGATAGAAGTGAGAGGGATAAAACGCTGGAGTAAACCTTTTGAGGTGATGGGATTAAATGCGATCGCTATTTTTATCGCCTCAGTTTTGTTAATCAAAGTCACAGTAAGAATTCAAATTGGTACTGGTGAAAATGCCATTAGTATCTACAATTGGATTTATCAAAATATCTTGGCATCGTGGGCGGGAAATGCCAACGGTTCATTTTTATTTGCACTTTTTACCCTGTTGTTTTGGTATGGTGTGGCGGTTTTAATGTATCAGAAACGCTGGTTTATTAAAGTGTAAATAATGTAATTAAAACCTTTGTGGGACAGGCAAGATGCCTGTCCAATATTTTGTTAGATATTGTTTCCAAATAATTACGAAAATAGTAAAAATGAGTCCGCATTTGCGGACATTTACTCAACAAAATCCTGACATCAACTACACCCCAACCTCCGCAGCTTCCAAAGCATTCACTTCATCAACCACTCGCCAAATTTCCTGCATCAACTCATCTAAACCAGTGCGAGTTACAGCCGAAATAATAAAAACCGGAGCTAAAGAAAGATGATTTAATTGTGTAGCTAAAGCCTCTAAATCAACACTTGCCCTATCAACCGCATCAATTTTATTTAACGCCAAAATTTGCGGACGTTTAGCCAAACCCCTTCCGTAAGCTTTGAGTTCTTCTTGAATAGTATGGAAATCACCAATTACATCTTCACTTGTAGCATCAATTAAGTGTAATAAAACCCTAGTCCTTTCAATGTGCCGCAAAAAATCATGACCCAAACCAGCACCATGAGAAGCACCTTCAATTAAACCAGGAATATCTGCAAAAACAGTACCATCACCTGTGGGTTTTTTCACTACTCCCAAATTAGGAACAAGAGTTGTAAAAGGATAATCAGCGATTTTCGGACGTGCAGCAGACAAAGAAGAAATTAAAGTTGATTTACCAGCATTTGGTAAACCAATAATTCCCACTTCTGCTAACAGTTTCAACTCCAAACGTAAAAATTTATGTTCACCTTCTAAACCAGGAAGGGCATATTCTGGGGCGCGGTTACGGTTACTTAAAAAATGTTGATTTCCTAAACCACCTTTGCCACCTTCAGCAGCCAGAAAACGTTGTCCAGGTTCAACTAAATCACATAACAAAGCGTCCGTTTCCCCATCATAAATGGCAGTACCACAGGGAACTTCAATAATTAAATCTTTGCCGTTTGCACCTGTACAATTATTAGGACCACCACGACCACCATTATCGGCTTTAAATATATGTTTATATCTAAAGTCTAATAAGGTTTGTAAGTTGGTATCAGCCACAAAAATCACTGAACCACCTTTTCCTCCGTTACCACCAGAAGGACCACCTGCTGGTACATATTTTTCTCTGCGAAAAGCGACGATACCATCGCCACCTTTACCGGCTTGAACTTCAATTACTGCTTGATCGATAAATTGCATAATTTAATTATTGGGCATTGGGCATTGGGCATTGGGCATTGGGCATTGGGCATTGGGCATTGGGCATTGGGCATTGAAAATTAGCTATTAGTTGTCTTTTCTGTTTCCTATTGATTTTAAGTAAGCACTAAGTTTAGGTAACAGTTCCTCAATAATTGGTTTGAATCGGTTTATTTGTTCATTGGTTAATAATTGTCTAGAGTATGCTAGTCTTAACAAACTTATTGTTTAATATAAAGACCCTCTAGCAATTTTTACAAATCAGCGATTATCTTGGTCATTATATCGCCCCCTGCCTTCCTCAATATTGGTACAAACACTATCAGCAGCCTCACAATTTGCTTGCCTATAGTATCCTTGGCGAAATAGTCCCATTCTTTAACAATATACCAAATTTGATTAGCTAACTTTTCAGCTAATTTGTAAACCTCTAAATTTTCAAAATCTGGTCTATTCATTAAATACAAGACTTATGCACCTGGTTTATTTGTTAAGGGCGGGAATAGAGCATAAAAAATCTTCCATGCTCCATACCTAATGCCTAAATATACTGTGAAACATCCTCCTGACATTCATCAGCAAGGTAGGAAAGAGCGCGAAAGCGTAAACCTACTAATTGTTCATACAATGGGTTGATTTTGCACATTGGGGGAATATGGACTATTTTTTTACCAAATAGGGTGACATCTCTTTCAAAAGGACACTGGGAAGGAATCATTTTACATAAAAATCTGGCCACTCTAGGATCATGAATTTCTAACCCGTCTAACCAATCCCGAAGCGGGTGCAATATATCTGGTGGGTGTAGGGTGGTTTCTTGTACTTGTTTGGGATGTTCCAATGTGTGACGTAAAGCTGTGAGGGCTTGGGTGTCTAATTCCAAAGCTTGACAAAACTTGTGTAAAATTTCTTCTTCGCTGGGAGAATAGATTCCATCAGCGATCGCCACCATCACTGCTGTCCGCAAAAAATTTTCCCCAACTGCTGTACCTTTACCCAACACAGCAGCTAATTCTTCAGGTGTAATTATCTCTAATGAATCCCAGTTCAGACAAGGGGCTAATTCATCTTTGGTAATGCTGTTAATTAACTCCTGTTCTTGGGCATCAAAATTACCATCAGCCCAAGCAATAGTTAGTAGTCCACGTAACCAAACCGCAATTTGTTCGCTACTGTAGGGGGTTTGAACCGCACTTGTCATAACAACTCACGCCTCAAGATATTCAAGACATTGAAGATATTATCAATCATTCATTTCTAAACTACCCCAATCGTCTGTTTTGCGCTAAAATCCCTTTTACAAAGATTATTGATAATTTTTTCTATTTACTACTTTAAAGGAGGCAAAAGGCAGGGGAAGATTAATAATCTAATAATGCCCAATCACCAATCACCAATCACCTATGTTTTTTTTCGGAATTGAACATGAAGTTGCTTTTCTTAACCATGAAGGAAAGTTTGCTGATTTCTCTTGTACAAAATTTGCTGATTTTCAGCAAATAGTTGACAAATTACCTCTTTACCCCCATGACTACCCACAATTGAGGGTTGGTGATGCTGGTATTAAAAAGAAGCGATGGTATATTGAGGGTTTTGAAAGATTTGCTGATTCAGAAGCAGTAATTGATTGTGTAGCTAAAGGCATCGAAATTAGAACTACTATAAATTCTACTATTCAAGGTGCAATTGATGAATTAACAGCTAGTTTTTCTTTACTACGTCAGACAGCTGCTAGTTTTGGTTTTTCTCCTGTTTTAATCAGTTTTAATCCCTATACTTGTGTTTTTGAACCCCAACCACCATTAAATGATTTTGAACTTAGGCAATTACAAGCTTATCCAGATGAACAAACTGCCCATATTTACATGGTTTCCTATGGTCCAGATTTAAATATTTCCATAGCAGATTTGCCTATAGAAAATGTAATTGATATTGGGAAAAAACTGACCTATTACAGTCCTTTTATTGTTCCTTTTAGTTACAGTTCTCCGTTTTATAATGGCAGTTTATGGGAAGGTTTATCAGTGAGGACATTTATCAGAACTGGCAAAAGATCAGCAACATTAGTGTTTGTGGAAAACCAGGAACATTTAATTAAAAGTGTACCTTCATTAACGAAAATTGCCCGCATTCCCGCAGAAGTAGGAAGAATCGAATTTAAAGCTTGTGATAGCTGTGATAATTTTTCTATTTATGCAGGGTTACTGGCACTGTTAAAAGGTTTGGCTTTAGATAAAACCTTGGAAGGTAGAGCTATTGTACCTGATACAACTTTACATCAAATTTCAGCCAAAGCAGGATTTGATCATGATGATATTTTTCTGAATGCCACCAAAGTTTTACAAGCTGCTGAAAATGCCCTAGGAAATGACCCAGATATTAAATTTTTAGCCCCATTAAAAGATATTTTGGCAAATCGCAAAACCAAATCCCATCAACTAATTGAAATGTTTGAAAATCTAGGTTCAATTGAAGAAACAATCAAGAGAACTTATGTTTGAGGTAATTGGTAATTGGTAATTGGTAATTGGTAATTGGATAAAAACAACTATCAATTATCAATTATCAATTATCAATTATCAATTATCACCTGCTGACTTGGTGGAATCTTCTGCATAGGAATAAGCACTTCCATTACAGATTTAACAATAGGTGCTGTCACAGTTCCACCATAGGCATTTGCTCCTTTTGGTTCATCGACTATTGCCAAAACTACATAACGGGGGGCTTCTGCTGGGACAATACCAACAAAGCTAGTAATTCTTGCACCGGGAATATATCCACCTCTAGGAGAGGCTTTTTGGGCTGTACCGGTTTTACCTGCAATACCGTATCCTTTGATTTGAGAAGCTTTACCACTTCCCTGAGAAACCACAGTTTCCATCATGTCCATGACCTTTTGGGTAGTTGTAGGTGAGAAAATCTGGCGTGGTGCTGGTAGATTAGGTGAGTAGTGAATTTTACCTTGACTATCAATCAAGCCTTGAACTACATGGGGTGTTATCAATTTACCACCATTAGCCAAAGCGCCGTGCATTTGCACCAGTTGTAAAGGTGTCAAAGAAAAACCTTGCCCAAAAGAAGTAGTTGCTGGTTCTAGATTAGAGGATAGGAATTTTTCTTGCCTTTTGAGACTGCCACTGACTGCAAAAGGCAAATCTGTATCCATTTTTTGTCCTAGTCCCAGTTTTTCTAACCAGTTATAATATGTTCTCGGCTTCAGACGTTGGATAATTTGTACCATACCAACGTTGCTAGAAGTTTGTAAAATTTCGGCAATATTAATTCGTCTAAAACTGTTAATTTCTGCATTTTTGATAATGCGGTCAGCGACTTTAATAGTACCTGGGTCATTAAATACATCCTCTGGTTTGATGACACCATTTTCCAGAGCGATCGCCACAATTAAAGGTTTAAAAGTAGAACCTGGTTCATAAAGATCCGCGACAGGCCAATTTCTAAACAGTGAAATATCTGCTTTGGAATATTGATTTGCATTATAGGTAGGATGAGAAACCAAGGCCAATAATGAACCATCGGTGGCATCCATCACAATTACAGCACCGCGTTTAGCCTGAAACTTGTCAATCTGTTCTTTGAGTGCCGTCCGGGCTGCCCGTTGTAAACGATTATCAATAGTGAGTTGCAGTTTTAAATCATCAGAATGCAAAAATCCTTCTGGTGCATAGGTTGGCATAATTGCGCCGTTACCAGCCCGACTGAGACGCACTGTTTGCCTGGAGCGTTCCAATAGTGTCTCTTGACTATATTCAACCCCCGCCTGACCCTGACGGTCAAGATTAACATAGCCCACTACATTAGCAACCAAATCATCTTGTGGGTAGAAACGGGAATATTTTTGAATAAATTCCAAGCCATTCAAGCGGAATGAAATCAAGCGATCGGCAATATTTTCGCCAATACCATTAGCAATCAGAATACCGCTGCTTCTACTTTCAAATGTTTTTACTAACTGACGAGCATCTTTGTTGAGAATTGGTGCAATTTTTTCTGCTATTTCCTCCTTAGACTTATCAAATAGTTTGGGATGGGCATACAGGGTATATACTGGACGGTCAATGGCCAACATATTGTTATTGCGATCAACCACTGGGCGACGGGGTATAAAAGGACGCACATTCACCATTTGCTGGTTTCTTGCCTTTTGAGTGAGTTTTGCACCATCAATAATTTGCAGTCGATACAAATTGAAAGCCAACCCCAACCCAGCAGCAACCAAGATACCCCAAACTATCAACAGTCGAGACTTGGGATTGGTTGCTTGAGCTTGAGGAAAACCATTCTCTGGTACAGCTTGTTTGTAGAACTTGCGCCGCCTTGTAAACTTTAAATTCTGCAAATTTCTCAATTTTGTTCGGCTTGGTGACTTCTGCATTGGGTTTTTTTGTGTCAGTTCTCAGTTGTTAGGGAACAGGGAACAGGGAATAGGGAACAGGGAATAGGGAATAGGGAATAGGGAATAGGGGTAATCAATTAGCAATCACCAATCTCTTTAAATTTTAATATCCTAATGGAGAGGAAGTTTGGGACTGCACTTGTGAATTGGGAACTATACTTGAGGATGCTGACTTTGGACTAGGGGATGTTGGTGGCAAAAAAATTGTCTCCCCTGGAGTTGGTAATCTTAGTCCTGCTTCTGTTTTTTCTCCCTCTTCAGCCATTTTTTTGATCAGTGCTGCATTGGTTGTGTTCAACTGCCGCTCATGACGTTGTAGGCTTTGCAGAGTGCGGTAATATTGACTCCAAAGCTCTTGAGAATAGACTGTCAAACCATAAACCACCAGTGTTGCAGCCACAGATACAAATGTCGCAGCTGAGGAATAACGATAGACAGCGTGCAAGCGTAGCAACCATATCGGTGTGGATGCAGCAGTAGACATCTCATTTAAGTGTTTATCCTTGGACTGCCCATTCACATTTGTGCTATTTGTGACTGTTTTTTGTCCAGAATTTTTCTCCAATGTTGATACTACTGCCTCATTGACTAGAGAAGTTGATATTTTTCTAGGGGAATTACGTTTTCTTTTAGAGCGCACTACTGTGGATGCACTATTCGATTTAGAATTTGTTTGCATATTTTTTAACAGGATACTAGAGCCTCCCCGACCCCAGGGTGGGGTCAAATTTCGCTTGAACCAGGCACTTTTTGTAGTAACATCTGATTTGCGGACAGCAGTCATGATTTTTGTAAATGATAGATTTTGTACTTAAACTTAATACATTTAAAATTATGGCAATGCAGAGCAGTCAGAAGCAATACCTAATACTCATATTGGTTGACCGTTAGAGATTACCCAAAAGTTGGGTGGAAATTTCTACTCTCAAAGCATTTCAAAAAAATCGACAAATAAGCTATTGTAGTCAACAGAGCAATTTTTAGTATTGCCTTCATTGGTGAAAGAGGAGTTAGTTATGAAAACAAAAATCTTTGGTTTGGCTCTCATGTTAAGTTTGGCTACCACTCTGGGAGCTTGTGAAGGTGGTGGCGATCCCGCCGGTACTACCACTACTCCCGCTGCTACACCAGCAGCTGGCGAGCCTGCTGACACTGGTGCTACCCCCGCTTCTGCTACAACAACACCAGAAGCTACCCCCCCTGCTACAACAACACCAGAAGCTACCCCCGCTGCTACTCCAAACTAAGACTGGATACGATAATTTATTGAGGATAGCGATTCTCACTGCATCGCAATCACATAAATAATTTGATCACGAATCCACTTAGGGAAGACCAAAAAATAAATTATTCCATCTTGTGGGGTAGGCATCCTGCCTGCCTTTCACTATTAGCGGGCTGGACGACAGCCCGCACCAAAAAAAATGTTGGCATATTTTTTTATTTGGAAGTTCCTTAAAGCAAAAGTCCTCTGAGAATGGTAAATAACATGAAATAACAACCTTCTTAGCAGGACAATCAAACCGAAAGCGGAGCGACTCGACTATGATAAAATCGAATCAAACCGCTTATGGTTATCAATTGATAATTGTTTCGGTAATTGTCAATTGTTCATTGTCCATGATTGCAACAATTGTCTTTACTTAGAAAGTAGCTTTATGTTGCTACTGCAATTCAGTACATCTCACTATTGTCGTAAAGCTCGACTGGTTTTAGGTTACAAGGGTATTAATTATCAGGTAGAAAATCTCACTCCTGGCTTGCACATCCTCAAGGTGAAGCCATTAACAGGTTTAACTACTCTGCCTGTTTTGTTGCCGCAAATAGAGGGACAACCCCAAGCTATTGGCGACTCTACGCAAGTTTTAAAATTTTTAGAATCGTATCAACCAGAACCTTCATTATTTTTCAGTAACCCGGAACAACAAACAGAAGCTTTGATGCTGGAAGACTGGTTAGATGAAAGCATTGGTACTGCTACAAGGTTTGTATATTATCATTTTCGGGCTGGTGAAGGTAAAAACATTGATCCCTCTTTATCCAGTCAAATAGTGATTGGTGTGGTTAGGAAACAATATGGTATTAACAATGCTAGTGTAGAATTAGCTACTAAAAGGCTGACAATTGCCCTAGAAGAATTATCTAAACGCTGGCAAAGCAGCGAATATTTAGTAGGCGATCATTTGAGTGTAGCTGATATTGCCGCAGCCGCTTTATTGAGTCCTTTAGCACTTATTCCTCAATATCGTCAAGGATATCCTTGGTTGTTTGAACGCATTGTCAAAATTCATCAATTGTGTGGTGAAGCATTACCACCAGGACTGTAAAAAGTCAAAAGTCAAAAATGAGATGTATGAAATTTTGGTTTTTGGGTATAAGTACCGCTATGTTAGTGGTGGTTAGTAGCCATTGGGGAACAAAGGTCATGGCATTACCACCTGTGGAGGATATATCAGAGGAGATATTGCGGACAGAGATTATTACCATTGGGCGATCGCCTATTGATGGTAAACTCTTAACTGCTGCTGAATATGCCCAAATACAAGCGCAACTACAAACCAGCCCCCCACCAAAACTTAATGCTCAAATCCGAGAAAAAATATTTCTGTTACAGTTACGCAAGACATTATTACAGCTTTTCCCTTTTTTAGATATTTAGGGGTTGCTGAATAAACCAAAAAGCCTCATAAATCAAAGGTTTGAGGCTCTTCAATAATGGACAATTAACAATTAAAAATTGACAATGACCTCTCCCTTAAAGGGCGGATTTTTTTTGGGTTTTTTCCCCTTGAAACCCACCTTCCGCACCCTAAACTGTCACACAACGAAGATTGACCGTTTGGGGATTTGAGATTGGCTAACTGCTTGCAGCAGCGCTTCGCTATCGCCACCTAAGATTTAGACTATTTTGTATCAAAATTATCCTCAAAAGTATTCAAAAATCCGAAATTACCGATTGTGACACTAGGGGGTGCGGAATGTGGGATAAAACTAGGTCTAGACCTCAGTGGAATCAGTAGGGTGTCTTTGATAGCACCGTTGAAGGTTCGTTTGTGGACTATTCAAGAATCCCCCGGCTTTTAGCCGGGGGGAGTATCAAAACTGAATCACTAACCGATACTGTTAGTAACCGGGTGGAAATAGAAAGCAAAACCTAAAACTGTATAAGCAGCTAAAAGTAAAGTTCCTTCCAACCAATTAGACTTACCATCAGAACTAATGCTATTGGCAATTAAAACCGATACCGCTACAGCTACCAGTTCAAAAGGATTAAAATCTAAATCCATTGGTTGACCCATAAACCAACCTGCAATAACCAAAACAGGAGCAACAAATAACGCTATTTGCATACTTGAACCCACTGCAACAGATAAAGAAAGATCCATTTTATCTTTCATGGCCACAGTTACAGCAGTAGCGTGTTCAGCCGCATTACCAACAATGGGAACTAAAATTACCCCTGTAAACAAAGCTGTTAAACCTAGTTTAGAAGTAGCTACTTCCAAAGAGTCTACCAATAATTCTGATTCTAAAGCCACCAGCAGAGTGCAAACTAAGAGTACACCACTCCACAACCAAAGATTGGGTTTTTCATGGGGAGTTTCTTCAGCTTCTTCTATCTCTGCTACACCTACATCATATAAATAGGCGTGAGTTTTCATAGAAAATAGCAGTGTCAAGCCATACACTAAAATTAAGACTACAGCCACAGCTAGAGACAGATTTTGTACTACTTTTTCACTAATGCCAATGGAAGTGTAGTTCATAGCTGTGGGTAGCAAAATTGCTATAACCGCCAAATTCATCGACGAAGCATTTACCCTAGCTACCACCGATTCAAAAGTTTGTTCCTTGTAACGTAGTCCGCCTAATAACATAGAAAGACCCATAACTAGCAGTAAGTTACCGATAATTGAACCTGTGATACTGGCTTTAACGACTTCTATCAGTCCAGCATTGAGGGCAACCAAGGCTATGATCAATTCTGTAGCATTACCAAAGGTAGCGTTTAATAACCCTCCCAGCACCGGACCGACAACTACAGCAATTTCTTCGGTAGCTGCACCCATCCAAGCGGCTAGGGGCAAAATAGCTAATCCTGCGGTGATGAATACTACCAATTCTCCCCACTCTAAAAAGTGCGCTGCTAGGGAAATGGGGATAAAAACTAATAGGCCAAGAAAAATGATGTTTTTAGTTGACATTATATGATCTCGAATTTTGGATAGGTATAACCAAGATATAGGATACTGTCAAGCTTTCGGAAATTCTACTGTTTCAATGATTTCCGCAGATATATAAAATAAGATGACGATTTAATTCAATATTGCAATATTTTGTTGCAAAAGTATGACTTTCAACTTGGGTTTTATCACAAAAATGGGTTTTAATAGATTACAATACCGTTAATTGTCTTGGCTGATGAGCGTTGCCAGTGATATAATCCCCAATATGAAATTTTATGCCATCTTTGATCATTTTTCATCTACGAGGGAACAGTTGCGCGAGAATGCAGATTTCCTGACATATTGAGACAATTTTTGCCAAAATTCTGATTCGGTTTGATTTTCAAGCTGTTGTTTAAAGCGGATTAGACCATAAAACAAATGTAAAAAGGTAGATATAACACACACTTTCGCCACAATTGCAATTTGACACTGTAATTTTAATTGGGATAAAAATATGATGACATCTGCTGCTGAATTGCCAGTAAACTCTGGCTTAACATTAACATTAAATCAATCAGAACCAGATTCTCAACACCTGACTGAAAATGATCCCCTGAAAAAACCCCGTGGTGTATACGTGACGGTGCATGGACATTTTTATCAACCACCTAGAGAAAACCCTTATTTAGATGCCATTGAACGTCAACCTAGTGCTACCCCTTTTCATGATTGGAATGAGCGCATTCATTGGGAATGTTATCGCCCCAATGCCTTTGCTAGAGTGCTAAATGACAAAAATGAATTATTGGGGATCGTCAATAATTATGAGTACATGAGCTTTAATATTGGTCCTACTCTGATGTCGTGGTTGGAACGCTACGATGTGGAAGTTTATCAACGAATTTTAGAAGCTGATGCTAAGAGTAGTCAAAGGTTAAATGGTCATGGCAATGCGATCGCCCAAGTCTATAATCACATTATCATGCCTTTAGCTAATGAACGAGATAAATATACACAAATTCGCTGGGGCAAAGCAGACTTTAAATCTCGTTTTGGTCGTGATCCCGAAGGTATCTGGTTAGCAGAAACGGCGGTTGATTATGCAACTATCAAAGCTCTCATTTCCGAAGGCATTCGTTTTATTGTCCTTGCACCATCTCAAGCTCAACGTTGTCGTCCTTTCCCCACAGAACATGATCCCCACCCTCAATGGCATGAAGTTGGTGGTAGTCAAATTGATCCTACTCGTCCTTATCGTTGTTATTTAAAGCCAACTCTGCAAACCACATCTTCACCTTTGAGTGTGACTAAAACCACTTCTCTAGAAAACACAGAAGGTTTACCTTATATTGATATCTTTTTCTACGATGGTCCGATATCACGGGATATGGGTTTTAGTGATGTGGTTTATAGTTCTCACCACTTTGCAGGTAGAGTAGGTGCAGCAGTACGCGGGGATCATCGTCCCGCACAGTTAATATCTGTAGCTACCGATGGGGAAACCTTTGGACATCACAAAAAGGGAACTGAGAAAACTTTAGCCTATGCTTTTATTGGTGAGTTTCCCCGTCACGGTTGGACGGTAACAAATTTTGCTCACTATTTAAGTTTAAATCCTCCGAGTTGGGAAGTGGAGTTAAAACCTGTCACCGCTTGGAGTTGCGCTCATGGTGTGGATAGATGGCAAGATGATTGTGGTTGTGGTGGAGAAGGTGGTGTTTGGCATCAAAAATGGCGCAAGCCGTTACGCAGTGCGTTGAACTGGTTGCGGGATCAGTTAATTGAAGTGTATGAGGAATATGGGAGAAAGTTATTTCGTGATCCCTGGTTAGCAAGGGATGAATATATTGAAATTTTACGCGATCGCTCTCCTGCTAATGTCACCCGTTTTCTCTCCCGTCATCAAACCCACAAAGTTACTGCTACAGAACAGATAGATGCTTTGCGTTTGTTGGAAATGCAGCGTCACGCCTTATTTATGTTTACCAGTTGTGGTTGGTTTTTTGAAGAGTTATCCAGACCAGAAGGAACGCAAATTCTCCGCTATGCTGCTCGTGCTTTAGAATTAGCAGGAGATGTGGCAGGTGTGCAGTTGGAAAAAGGTTTCCTCAAACGTTTGGGTTTAGCTCACAGCAATGTGGAACACTTTAAACATGGTGCAGAAGTTTATCGTCAATTGGTGCTAACTGCCCAAATTGGATTTAAACAAGTTGCTGCCCATTATGCGATTACTTCCTTATTCAACAATCACAATAATGCGATCTCTACACAAGACAGATCGGAAAATCTGGAAACTTATCAAAAGCGTGTTTATTGCTACACAGCCAATGAGTTAGATTACCAACTGCAACGCATGGGCGCGTTAACTATGGCGGTGGGACACTTGAAATTAGTGTCAGAAATTACTTGGGAAAGTGAAAATTTAGTATTTGCAGTGTTGCATTTAGGCGGTTGGGATTTTCACTGCTGCATTCAACAGTTTACAGGTAGACGTGATTATAGTCACCTCAAAGAAACTCTATTTACATCTTTGCAACAGGCCAGCGCGGCTCATGCTATTTTGGCAATGACAAAGATTTTTGGTGATGAAGCCTTTAGTTTGCAAAATCTGTTTGCAGAAGAACGTCATCGTATTATGCGGTTGTTAAGTCAGGAAACACTGAATAGATTAGACCAATTGTATACCCAGACATACAGGGAAAATTACGGTGTGATTATGGCTTTTCATCGGGATGGGTTAACAGTTCCTCAAGAATTGCAAGTAGCAGCGGAGATAGCTTTAGGTTATCGCTGTATGATGACATTGCGTAGCCTAGAGCAAGATATCACCGAAACCCAATTAAGTTGGAATCACATTTTAGAATTAGAGGCGATCGCCACTGAAGCTAAACATTTGCGTTGTCAGCTAAATATACCTGAAGGCAAACAGATATTAGAACAGTTAATTGTGCGTTTGCTGTGGCAATTATTACACGAGGCTAATGGTTCTTTTAGTACAGATATCCAAAGGTTAGAAAAGTTGATTGATGTGGGATATCAGTTAAATTTGGGTATTTCTCTGGAAAAATCCCAAGAACTATACTTTAGTTGTTTACATAGTCAAATAGTTCCCCTGTGTCTCACTAACTTGAACAACCCAACCGAAGCTAATCAGTGTCGTCATCTGCTAAAATTGGGGCAGAAATTAGCCGTTGATGTCAGCATGATTGGTGATCGGTGATCGGTGACTGGTGATTGGTGATTGGTGACTGGGAAAATACAAATAATTTCTCCCTGCTCCCTGATCCCTACCTTTGCCAATATCTAACGGCTATTACGCGCACCCGATTTAGAAGCAGATTCATTTTGCAACCGCAGCAAAGTATTATATATCTGACGCTTCAAATCGGCGTTGCTTTGAATTTCGACAGTAATTTGATTAAACCGGGCAATGCTTAAATTATTGGCTGATACTATGTTTTGAGAATCGTTACAATAATTAACAGCTATCTCCCTGGCCTTGTTTGGTAGGGAATTCATGCTGTTAGGGTCATTACAGACAATTTTGGGAATTTCTTCTCCACCAATAAGTTTTTTAATTTCTTTAAACGCAATTTGGCGCTTTGGCTCCATTTCTAATACAGACTGGGCATAGTTAGTAACTTCTGCATTATCAACTGGCGGAATTTGAGCATCTGCTTTCACAGTCAAACCCAAAGTAGCAATTAAACTCGCAGCGGCGAGAGTTGCAAATACCAAGGACTCAGAAAGTTTATGTTTAATTGAAGTTCGCAAAAAGACAAAATAATTTTCCTGCATACGATAGATGACACAGAATAATAGTAGAGATATGATAGTAGATTTGATTTATTTTAGGAATCAGATGTTCCGGTAAAATCGGAATTTTGATCAAGGTTGGGACTGGGGACTGGGGAAGAAGCAGGGGGAAGTTATTGGTATTTTTCCCAATTACCAACTACCAATTACCACCAATTACCAATCACCGTTTCTGATATACTTGGCATAGTTCAATGACTTTAGTTTGTAGGATTGAGGTTTCTGAAGCTCCTTGTTTGAGGCTAACTTCTAATTCCAGCAGTAGGGGTAAAGATGAAATTAGTTGTTGTACAGAAAGAGATTTGACTTCTTGCTGTAAGAAGTAAATACGTTTGGGGTTATTGATTTCCGCTGCTTGGGCGATCGCTTGGGGGTTGCGCTCTCCTGTTTCCATCATAATCTTTACCCATAGCCATGTGCGAAACTGCCCTATCAAAGTGGCAACAATTCTTAAACCCGGTTCAGCCGCATTTATTAGATCCCCGACAATACCCAAAGCTTTAGCTGTATCACCCGTTCTAATAGCTGCTGCTAATTGCAAGGTGTTTTGAGTAGTATTTCTGACTAACTGCGTGACAGTTTTCACATCTAAAGGTTTATTACTACCTCCCATAAACAGGCGTAATTTTTCCATTTCTGTATAGAGAAGCCTGGTGTCGTTGCCTATAGACTCCGCTAATATTTCCGCAGTTTGGGAAGTTAATTTTACACCGACATCTTGAGCAACTTCATTGACAGCTTGTACCAACAATTCAGTTTTCCAGGGGGGAATAAGTGAAAACTCGCGGATTTCGGCAAATTGTTTGATAAATTTTGTAGCTTTGAGACGTTCATCAGGTTTACTGCGGCTTGTTACCAATAAAAAGGAATTTTCAGGAATTGCGGGTAAAGTCCGTTGTAATTCTGATAACGCATTTTCTGGACACTGTTGGCATAAATTAGAATTGACTAACCAAACCAAACGCCCACCAGCACCGAAAGCGGGAGTCATAACTTGATTTAAAGCCTGAATTATTGCATCAGGTTGATCTGGGGGAAAAGCGGTATAGTTAAAGCTTGTCCAAAGAGGATCAAGAAGGCGATCGCGCAAAGCTGCAACCGCCTTTTCCATCGCAAAATCATCTTCACCCCAGTAAACGTAGATTGGCATAAATTGGTGATAGTTGATAGTTGATAGTTGACAGAGAAACATAAAATTGATTACCCAGTCACCAGTCACCAGTCACCAGTCCCCAGTCCTCAGTCACCAGTCACCAGTCCCCAGTCCCCAGTCCTCAGTCACCAGTCACCAGTCCCCAGTCCCTAAATAAAATAACTTGGTCAAATTATGTAAATTTTCCTACAATCTATCAAGAGAGCGCGAGGCTAAGAAGATTGGACGACAACTACCAAACCTATTTAAATCGGGTAGCACGCATGACGCTACCAGAATCTTACAAAACCCAAGTTCAGCATATCCAGGAATCTTATAAATTTAAACCTGTTGATGGAGTCAGAAAACCAGCACCATTTCCTGGTTATACACTGATTACCCCACCAGCAGCAGAAGATACACAGAACGCTGATTTTTACAGCCAAATTGAGACTTTTCAGCGATTGCTGTTAGAGTTACCAATCAATTCTGATTTGATTGTACCTCTACCTCCTGCCAGTTTTCATTTCACCTTAGCGGACTTGATTTGGGATCATGCTTACATTCATGCTACTGAGAAAAATCCCCAATTTGAACAGGATTTAAATACTTGCTTAGGGAATTTGTTTAAGCAGTATCAACAGTTGCGGGGTGAAGTCAGTAATCCCATTTCTTGGCAAATGCTAGGACTAATAGTAATGCCAAGAGCTTTAGCGGTGTGTTTAATACCCAAAGATGAAAGATCCTATGAAGAAATTATTCAACTGAGGCGGTTGATTTATCAAAATCGCAAATTAATGGGTTTGGGAATTGAGCAACATTACCACTTTACTGCTCATGTTACATTAGGTTATTTTGGCGAAATTCCTACTGATTTAGATCGGGTACAACTCAGTAATTTGTTATCTGAATTAAATCAAAAATGGCTGTTGAATTTTCCCGAAATTGTAGTTCATCGGGCTGAATTAAGAAAGTTTGACGATATGACAGCCTATTATCGTCAACCTGACTTTACGAGTTTAGAGTTTTAATTTGTTAGTTGTCAGGGAATAGGGACTGGTGACTGGTGACTAGTGACTGGTGACTAGTGACTGGTGACTAGTGACTGGTGACTGGTGACTGGTAACTGGTAACTGGGGACTGGGGACTGGGGACTGGGGACTGGTGACTGGTGACTGGTGACTGGGAATAAATATGTTTCTTTCTTCTTTATCCTGCCTGCTGCCTGCTGCTTAAAACTCTGGTTGTTGATAGGCTAAATAAACAGCTTCTAAAAAGACATCAGAGGAAATATCAGCAGGTAAAATTATTAAATTTATAATAGATTTTACCTGCTCAGATAATTTTAGTGATAGAGATGACCGAGCTTTTTTAGACATTCCATTGCGGCGTTGTAAATATTCACGAATAATGGCAAAATCATCAGGCAATAATTGAGATAAATCCGAGATTTTTTGCAAACTGATATAAAAAGATTTTGCCTCATCTGAAATAGTAAGATTGGCAGATTTATTAACTTGTTGGGTTTGAATTACTATCGTTCCTGCGACTAAATCACCAAGGCGCTTTTCACTTTTAATAGACATAATTAAAAAAGCGCCAATAAACAAAGTCTCATCAATAGGACGCAGTAAAGCCCGGAGAGAAGCTTGTTGTAAACCCAAAGGTCTGCCATCATCTCGCACCACACGAATTTTTGCAATGCGTTTACCAGGGGTTTGTCCTTGCCAGAGAGTTTCAAAAAAAACAAAATAACCTGTGTAAATAAAGAAAAGAATCAGGAAAGCGATCGCAGTCATCCATAAACCAAAACCAGGACCAAAAATCTCTGAACCAATATCATATAATTGATTAGAAATAAATGCCCAGACTGCGATAAACAGAGCTAAACTTAAAGCCAAAATCTGATAGTCAATAATTAACGCCCAAGCTCGACTTCCTATACCAGCTAAGGTAAATTCTAACTCAACGCTTTCCGGGGTGCTGAATTTGATTCTGTTGAAAAGGTGCATGATTGGAAATTATTTTTCAATTTTGCTTTAAATTTCTCGGTCACGTAACTCCAAACCTAAACCCTCACGCCGACTTCTTAGGTCATAGTAAATTACAGCTTTAATTGATTGCCAGAATGGCATTACAAACATTCCTCCTAGCAAACTGATCAGCATAGAAATAAAATACACTAGTCCGTAAATGAGCGAACCTGGTTCTAGTGCCAGTAAGAATAAACTAGGTAAATAATTAAATAAAAATACAATTGGTAGTGTGACAATACCAGCAACTATCACCACCCCTTGAATACGAAAAGCTGAAGCTTTGGTTAACTCCCAACTTCTATTCACACTCTCCGCACCATTAATATTTTCCTCAACTGCTAATGGTACTTCAGCTATCACCCAACGAGCGTAAAACCAAGTTAGTCCTGCCACGATAATAATTACCATCAAAACAGCGACTAAAGCGGTTGTAATTATAGCTCCTTCAGTACCTAAGATGACACTTAATACCCCTGCGAACAAACCAATCACTATACCACCTGCAATTGCTAGTCCAAGATAAACTAACAACAGATATAAACTTACTCGGAAGTAAATTCCCCAAAATGACCATAAAAGAGGCTCAACACGATCCCTGGCATCTGGAAGAGGTTCTGGTTGGTTAGTGAGTTCGCCAAAGGCTAAACGCGAGATTAGTCCAGAAATGGCTGCATATTTTGCCCAGCCATAGATAGGAACTAAAACCCACAAATGAGCTATCAAGGCTAGTTGAAGATACTTTTTGAGGTGAGAACGATACAAACGTACACCGGCACTGACTACATTACCAATACTTAATGGTTCAGCATTACTGGTATAACCCAAGTTGTCAGACATAGTAGTAAATGTTCCTGAAAATTACAGTTGGCAATTTTGAGTCCATATTAAGCTAAATTAAACTCAGTACCCGGAAATTTTATGAATATTAAACGTTGGATCGGCAGACGAGAGGAAAATTGGCAACGTCTAGATTCTCTATTGCGGAAAGTAGAACAAAAAAAGTTAAAATCTCTCAAATCTGGGGAAATTAGAGAATTAGCCAGCTTATATCGTTCCGTAGCGGCAGATTTAGCCCGCGCTCGTACCCAGGAAGTAGGTAATACTTTAATTCAAAGTTTACAATCCCTCACAACTCGCGCCTATACTCAAATTTATCAGGGTTCACGCAAACAAGAATGGCAAGCAGCGTTAGAATTTTACCGTTTTGGATTTCCGGCTGTAGTGCAGCAAACATTTCCATACATAGCCACCGCCACAGCTTTATTTATCTTAGGTGGTTTAGTAGCTTGGTGGTATGCTTGGCAAGATCCCAGTTTTATGTCGCTGATAGTACCAAATCATATAATTTCCCAGGTCCGAGATAAAGGTGAGTTATGGATGGGTTCTATTGTCGGTATTGAACCTTTGGCATCCAGCAATATTATGATTAATAATATTTCCGTGTCTTTTGTTGCTGTCGCTGGAGGAATTACTGCCGGATTATACACAATTTATATTATGATATTTAACGGTTTATTAATTGGTGCGGTTGGTACTTTAGTTGCTCAAAATAATCTCGCTTATCCATTTTGGGCGTTTGTGTTTCCTCACGGTTCAATAGAATTACCCGCTATCTTTTTTGCAGGTGGGGCTGGACTTTTAATAGCCAAAGCAATTATATTTCCTGGTAAATATCGCCGTCGAGATGCAATTAAATATTATAGTTCTCTAGCTGCACAATTGGTATTTGGAATTGTGCCGATGTTAATTATAGCTGGAATTATTGAAGGTTTTTTCTCACCTAATCCTATTGTTCCAGACCCGATTAAATATTTAGCAGGAATGGGATTGTTTATATTTTTAGTGCTGTATTGTAATCGTAAAAATAAATTGGTTAAGGGATAAAAAATTAAAAATTAAAAATTAAAAATTAAAAGTTAAAAATTAAAAAGGAATGAAGAGGAAGATATTTTAGCAGTAAGGGTAATTCTTCCTCCTGACTCCTGCTAAAGCTGATTTCTGGCTTTAAGTTTTAGATAACTTTCAACTAATTGATCAGAAATTTGATTTGCTGGTGCATCCAGAACCAAAACACCTTTTTGTTTTAATTGGGCAAAAGCAACTTGTCTTTGTGCTAATAAATCTAGAGATACTGCACGAGTATAAGCTGTTGTGATATCGTCAGTAAAATTGTGTGCTATGTGGTCAACTTGGGGATCGCGGAGGGTGACACAAAAAGGTAAATAACGGGGTGCTAATTTGCAGAGTGCAGTGAGAAGTTCTGAAGAAGCCGTAATATCAACTAAGTCAGTAATTACCACTACTAGCGCCCTGCGGGTTTGCTGTTGAACTACATGAGTGACAGCGCCTAAATAATCAGATTCTAATAATACTGGTTCAATGGGAGTAAGTCGATCAATTAGTTGATTAAGGTGATGTTGTCCCCGTTCTGGGGGTATCCAGGTGTGTACTTGACGATCAAATACAGCTACACCAACGCGATCGCCCCGATGTAAACCCGCCAATGCTAAGGATAATGTGGTATTTAAACCCCAGTCAAATCGCTGTAAACCCTGGACTCTGGCGGTCATCAATCGCCCACGATCTAGTAAAATCAGTACAGTTTGTTCCTGTTCTGGTTCTAAAACTCTGACTAATGGACCTGTGTTACCATAACTACGTCTAGCGGTAGCTTTCCAATCGACAAACCGCAAATCATCACCGCTGCGATAGTTCCGCAGTTCTGCAAATTCTGTTCCTATACCCATTTGACGAACTTTGCGGATAGAACCAGATGATTGTAATGTCAGACGAATCGAGAGCGATCGCAACCCCATTAAATCAGGATACACTTTCACCCGTGTATTTTGGGGAATTTGCCAATCATCCCACCCTAACCCCCAATTTCCCAACTGTCGTACTTGAATATTTCCCCAAGGAAAATCTCCTCTTTGATTTGGTTGTACAGTGTAAGTTATCTCTTGGGTGTTATTTGCAGAAAGATTAACGCTGAGAGTCGATGTAGAAACAGTAAACTCTGTCGGATAGTAATCACGAATTTGAATAATACTATTTGTATTTCCTGATTCTACCTTTAACACTACTGGATTATCACGGCCAATAGATAAACGTGAGGGTAATTCCCGACTAATTTTAACGCGAGATTTTCTCACTTTTAAACTATCAATAACCATCAATCCTAAAACCACAGCATCAAATAACAAAGTTAAAGTGATGCTTTGGTAAATACCCACAATCATGGATAAAATGGGTGATACAGCAATTGCTAAACCTAATAAAAAATAAACTTTTTTAGATGGAATCATATAGTTCACAGGTGACAGGTGACAGAAAAAAGTGAATAGTTATCAGTTATCATTATTCATGCTTTATTGTTAACTGTTAACAGTTAACAGTTAAGTGACTTCTGATCCAATTTCTTTATGAGGCTGCGCCTAAATTCTTCATCTCTTATTTCCTTCTTTCTTTGTGTCCTTTGTGTCCTTTGCGGTTAGTTCATTCTTGAATTTAGCGCATCTTTATCAAGAATTGGTATGACTCCTAAATTCTTCCAACTCTGATTATAATAAATTCATACCTTCTCTTAAATGAGGATTGAGTATAGTTCGCCAAGCCTTCAGTTTTTTATTATAATCTATTCGGCAAGTAGTTTGTCTTTCTGGTGGGATACCTATATTTTCTACCAAAACATCATACTCTTTGGGGTTTTTACCATAAACCAAACAAATAATATTATAAAACCTTTGATAATTCAAAGAGTGTTCATCCCAAAAAGATAAATCTTGACTTACACTTTCCATTTCCTGATTTCCAGATAAACCAAATTGGATAGCAGAAGCTAAAGCTGCAAATTCCTGTCCTAATTCTGATAATAAAATTGTCGAAAATTCATCAACTGTATCTTCTTCTTTACCAGTTACAGGTAAATCTAATTCTTCGATGAGTGTATGTCCTAATTCATGGAAAAAAGTAAAAACCGTTGTACCTGCTACCCGACGATTAACTTTATTAACTATTTCCGGTTCATTAATATTTAATTCCCTTGATTGATAGTATTCCATAAATACATCTGTGAATCTATCTATTAATTCATAGCAAAGAGTAATACTATGTTCAGAGGATTTATAATAGGCGTTGACAGCACCACAGTCACCCAAAACAATTTTGACATCATTGGGCATAATTAAAACTCTATTTAGCTTTTGGGCTAATTTTTCAAATGATTGATATTTTTGGAATCTTTCTTGTCTTTTGATAAAATGTTTGCGCTGTAAAGGAGTATAAATTACTTGAAATTTTCCTGTAGCATCTACATTATTACTATTATGCCTATTCCTAATTATTTCGTTAGTATTGCCAATTAATTTAACTGGCGTTTGCTTATCAATAGGATTGATAGAAATAACAATTATACATAAAGCTAGAATACTGACTAACAGGAAAATTTTTAGTTTAATATTAATTGATTGCAAATAATTGAATAGGTAAGACATACTGTGGTATATACAATATGATTGAAAACTTGGTAAGGAGTCAGAATTTTTGATAAATTTGATCAATCAGTAGATGAACAATGAGAGAATGAGAGGATGTTTGTAAAGTCTAATTTGTAAAGTCTAATTTGTAAAGTCTAATTTGTAAAGTCTAAATTAATGGCAAATAAAAACGGTAGCATCCCCAATGTGTAAATTTATTTTTATCTAACGGAAAAATGATCCAAAGTCCTGATAAGCTGATGTGCAGCTAAACTGTATAATTAAAAAATCTGAAGTTACAGTAGCACAAGCATCTTGTTTGTATTAATTATTCAAGTTAAAGGAACAACAGCTTATGATTGAACCGCAAAGACGAGCCAGTGCGTTGGGCAGCTCTGCCGACTTGTAGCAACTGGCGTGCAAAGGACACAAAGGTAAGAGAGCAAGTCCTAAGTTGACAATTTCATAGACAAAACTATACTTATATTGACAAAAATCAATATATTTTTAGGAAAAAATCAACTACTTGATATATAATACGGTGATATCAAGTATTGAATTGAGACTATTGCCGACGCGAAAACCAAGCAATGATGGTGGTAGTCTTTTTCAGAAACTTAATTGGAACACAATCGCGTCTGGCTAAGGCGTGAAAGTCTACTGAGGGATAACTGCTCCCATGCTCCCGTTGAAGTAGAAAGTAAAGTCTAGTTTTGTCTAGGTTTTATATAGCAGATGTTTTCGTGTTGCTGCGGTTATCTTTTCAAAATTGGGATGCTCCCGATAAAAACAGCAAATTGCTGATTATCTGGGAACTGGAACTTGATTAATTACCGCAGCTATTACCGCATCAATTTGTAAACCATCCAGCATTGCTTCTGGTTTCAAAAGTAAACGATGACGCAACAGTGGAGACGCAACAGCTTTGATATCATCAGGTGTGACAAAATCTCTACCCGCTAACCAAGCAGATGCTTGAGATGTTTGTAACCAAGCACCAGCAGCGCGAGGAGATGCACCTAAAGCTAAATCAGGATATTGACGAGTTTTTTTCACCAATTCCAAGAGATAATCAACTATAGCTTCAGATACCTTAACTTGTTTAACGGCTTGCCTAGCCTCTAAAATATCAGCTACTGTAGTGATTGGTTTTAACTTGGCAATATCCAAGCGTCTAGCTGCAAAACCCGCTTGTCGATTTAGTAACATTTGCTTTTCTGCTGCTTGATCTGGATAATCTACAACTAGCTTGAATAAAAACCGATCTAACTGTGCTTCTGGTAAGGGATAAGTACCTTCAAATTCCAGGGGGTTTTGCGTCGCAATCACCCAAAATAAATCTGGTAATGGTAAGCTTTCACCATCTAAGGTGACTTGCATTTCTTCCATTGCTTCCAGCAGTGCAGCTTGTGTTTTGGGGGGAGTGCGGTTAATTTCGTCAGCGAGTAAAACTTCTGTAAAAACAGGACCTTTTTTGAGTACGAAGTTGCGACTATTTAAGTCGAAAATATTTGTTCCTGTAATATCCGATGGTAAAACATCTGGTGTAAGTTGAATCCGTCGGAAATCTGCTTGAATTAACTGCGCTAACACTTTGACTAGGAGTGTTTTGCCAGTTCCGGGAACACCTTCTAAAATTATGTGTCCACCTGCTAACAATGCTATTAGCGATTGCTTAACTAGGTTGGATTGTCCTACAATTATTTGGTTTAGTCCTTGTCCAAGGCGAATTAATACAGGATGTGTTGCACTCATATTTTTATGGATAACGTAAGTTGCTAATCAAGAAATAGGAGTCAGGAGTCAGGAGTCAGAATTAATTTTTTGTCTATGTTTCCATCACGGTTATAACTAGCAACTTGCTAATAATTCAGGAGTCAGGAGTCAGAATATTTGATAGATCAGTAGATTATCAAATCTTGAGTTAAAGATTAATTTTTAGATGTTAGATTTTGAATTGTGATTTTTCCGTAGGCTTTGCCATTTCCCTAACCAGCTTATCAGGTCTTGTTCACTGATTCGGTGTTTTTTTACTTGTAGTTTTAAGACTGCATCTAGTTCTGCTGCATTTTTACCTGTTTGATCTTGCCAAACTTTGAGTAAAACTTCATTTTCTACTAGTATTTGACCTAATCCTAATACTTTTTGTAGTTGCAGTTGTTCTTCTTTTCCGACCATTTCCAGTACAAAATCGCTAGATTCTGCTTTTTGTAAAACTCCTGCTAATGCTTGTATGTAAGCCTGACTGTTATCTATAACTGGTGTATCTAAAGTGACGGGTTTACCAAAGCGGCGATTTTCAGACCAAATTAGCACTAATAACAATACCACCACCTGTACCAATGCTGGAAATAAAGGAGTTTTCGCCAAGTAACCCAATAAATCGCCTCTTCCTTCTTTCTCTCTGATATCAGGATCTTTGTATCCGTGGATATATTCGTCTATAAGTATTTTCTGGTTACCTTTGGTAACTAAATCTGCTAAATATACAAAATTTGCTTCTTCTTGATAAGCATTGGCGGCTAAATGGGGAGTGGTAGCGAAAATGACTTTGCCTTTACCATATTTCTCTTCCCAGACTACAGCACCATAGCGATCGCCTAACAAAACTTGTTCTAACTCTTGTTCTGACTGAGATTTTTGATATCTTCTGCTAGTGTCAATTTTGACATCCCCAAAAGCTGATTTTTGATTGCTGCTAAATTCTGCCGCTGTTGGTGGTTGTTTTACACCTAAAATCACTAAGGTATTACCTTTTTTTACCCATTCAATTTGTTGTGAATAAAACATTGGGTTTCTGAGAGTGCTGTTCACCTGGAGCAAAGTTACAGGGTTTGTTTCGGTTTCAATATCACTAAAAGGCTTTTGCCAATGTTGGATATTTGTGCCTTGAGATTGCATAAAAGCATACCAAGCACCATAACCTTCAGGTGCGCGATTATAACTAGAACCACTATTGATTTTACTACTAGGAGCAACTGTTATGCTAAGTAAAATTATGGCTGCTAGAGCGATCGCACCTAGCCAAATAATGCGGTTACGGCGTTTCATATTTTTAGGTGACTGGGGACTGGGGACTGGGGACTGG
>NZ_JACJUZ010000167.1:0-1471 GCF_014299995.1 Sphaerospermopsis sp. LEGE 00249
GTCCCCAGTCCCCTGTTGCCTATTGATAAATTATTTATACTGGATGAAAGCACTATAAAATCAAACAGGACAGGAGACACAATGACTCCCAATCCCGCTATTATGCGATCTGTGGAACAATTAGGCTACCGTGTGACTGTGGGTGATGTAGCTAGTCAAGCGGGTTTAAATGTGGCTGAAGCGAACCAAGGTTTATTAGCTTTAGCGTCTGATGCTGGTGGACATTTACAGGTAGCAGAAACAGGTGATATTGTTTATCAATTTCCCCAAAATTTTAGAACAATTTTAAGAAATAAATATTTGCAGTTGCGTTTGCAAGAATGGTGGAAAAAAATTTGGGGCGTGCTGTTTTATTTAATTAGAATTTCCTTTGGTATTTTGTTAATTGCTTCAATTGCCCTGATTACTATTACCATCATTATAATTATGACTGCTGCTAATTCAGACCGAGATGGAGATAATAGAAGCAGCAGTTCTGGTGGTTTCAATTTCTTCTTTTTCCCGGATTTATTTTGGTATTTTAGTCCTGATTATTATGGCGAAGAAAGACGCAGAGAAAGAAGAGAAAAAAGTGAGTTCAATTTCTTAGAATCTGTATTTTCATTTTTATTTGGTGATGGAAATCCGAATGCGAAATTAGAAGAAAGACGTTGGCGAGAAATTGGGATTGTAATTAGAAATAATCAAGGGGCGGTGGTTGCAGAACAAATTGCACCGTATTTAGATAATTTGGGTGAAAAATATCAACAGGAATATGAAGATTATATGTTACCTGTGTTGGTACGATTTAATGGTAAACCCCAGGTAAGTCCTGAAGGACAAATGGTATATTATTTCCCTGAATTACAAGTACAAGCTAGTAAAAAACTCCGTCAACCAGTAGATCCATATTTAGATGAAAATCTGTGGCGGTTTAGTGCTGCGAGTTCAGGACAAATTATGCTCAGTGCTGGTTTGGGTGTGGTGAATATTGTGGGAGCTTTAATATTAGGAAGTTTATTAAAAGGTGGAGAAATTGCAGCCCAAATAGGGGGATTGGTTGGTTTTGTCCAAGGAATTTATTGGTTGTTGTTAGCTTATGGAATTGGTTTTTTAGGAATACCGTTAGCGCGTTATTTTTGGATTAAATGGCGTAATGGTAAAATTGCAACTCGTAACCGTGAACGTTTAGAAAGGGCGAGAATTTTAGGGAACGCGGATGATACTTTACAACAAAAGATTGATTTTGCTCGTCAGTTTGCTGGTGAAAAAGTAATTGGTAAAGAGGATTTAATTTACTCTAGTGATAGAGATTTACTAGAACAGGAATTTGAGCAGGTGAAAAAGCAGAATTTGTTAGGTGATGGGTAATTGGTGATTGGTGATTGGTGATTGGTGATTGGTGATTGGTGATTGGTAATTGGTAATTGGTAATAGTTGATTAGAAAACATAAAATTGATTACCCAGTCCCCAGTCCCCAGTCCCCAGTCC